>JBLMZV010000049.1:0-3255 GCA_050259015.1 Candidatus Saccharimonadota bacterium | reverse complement strand
GAGACGTGGATTCCCACCCAGAACAAGTACCGCGAAACGCACAGCGCCGATTACGTCACGGATTTCCAGGCCAGGAGACTGTCCACCAAGGTCAAGCGCAAGACCGGCGAGACCGAGCTTGCCAATACCAACGACGCCACGGGCATCGCCATGCCCAGGGCCTTGATCGCGATCATGGAAAATTACCAGCAAGAGGACGGCTCGATCGTCGTGCCTGAGGTTTTGCGCAAATACACCGGGTTCGACGTAATCAGAAAATAATGAGCCTTTCCGAAGTCACAGTCAGCAGGGAGGCCCTTCTTTTCAATCTCCGGCAATTCCGCGGGCTTCCGGGCGGTCAGCGAATCCTAAGCGTCGTAAAAAGCGAGGCATACGGACACGGCCTTACAAACGTTGCCCGGGCTATCGAATCCGCAGTCGACTATCTGGGGACGGTCTCGTTGGACGAAGCCCTAAGGCTCAGGGAAGCGGGGATAAAGAAGCCTGTCATCGTCTTGAGTTTTTACGAATTGGACCGGGTCGGGGACGCGATAAAAAACGGCGTCTCCCTGGTGGTCTATGACCTGAAGCAGGCAGACGCGATCGATCGGGCGGCGGCAAAGCTTAAGGTCAGGGCGCCTGTTCACCTTAAGGTCGATACCGGCACGTCGCGTCTCGGTGTATTGTCCGATGAGTTCCCTCTGTTTGCACAGGCGGTCGCCAGACGCAAAAATCTGGCAATTGAAGGGCTCATGAGCCACTTCTCGTCCTCCGAAGAGGATCTGGCCTACACCCGGCGACAATTGGCGCTTTTCGAAAAAGCGTATGCGGAATTGGCCTCCAGAGGCATAGCGCCGGGGCTTAAGCATATCGCCTGCACGGCCGCCGGCCTGGAACTGCCGGAAAGCCGCGATAATCTCATGAGGGTCGGTCTCGGAACGTATGGGTTGTGGCCTTCCGAACAGACCAGGAAGAAAACCCTGTCCCTGCTGCCCGATTTCCGCCTGAAGCCCGCGCTGACCTGGCGGACCCGGATCATCCAGGTAAAAAACCTGCCCAAAGGCAGTCCCGTAGGCTACGGCAAGACATTCGTCACCAAAAGGCCTACCAGGCTTGCGGTGCTGCCGGTCGGTTACTTCGACGGTTATGACCGGAAGCTGACCAACAGAGGCTCGGTTTTGATCGGCGGCAAACGCTGTCCGGTGCTGGGGCGCATCTGCATGAACCTCACCATGGTTGACGTGACTGCCGTGAAAAGCGCCCGGACCTCCGACGAGGCCGTGCTGCTCGGCCGCCAGGGCCGGGAGGAAGTGTCCGCGGAGGAGATGGCGGGGCATATCGGCACCATCAACTACGAGGTCGTGACCCGCATAAACCCGTCGGTCCCGCGGAAGATGGTCAAATAACCAATCATATGAAAACGCTTAAATTCGTGCCGCATCTGATCGACCAGATATTGTCAGGGGAAAAAACTTCCACCTGGCGGCTTTACGACGATAAGGACCTTAAGGCCGGCGACGAACTCGAGCTTGTGAACAAGGAAACCCTGAAGACAGCGGCTTTGGCGGTGATCGAAGACGTAGCCGTACGCAAGCTCGGCGCGCTCACTCCGGCTGACTGGCAGGGTCACGAGAAATTTACAAGTTCCGACGATATGTATCGGAGTTACCGGAGCTACTATCCGGACAGGGAGGTCGGGCCCGAGACCGAAGTCAAGATCATAAAATTCAGGCTGCGCGACCGCAGCAAATCCTAATGCGCGTTTTTTCCAACCACAGACGCAAGATCGAACCATACCGGCGCTACGGCTCCCGGGCTTTTCGTGAACGGGTGGCCAAGGCCAAGGATTACAAGCGCGTTTTCGATCCGAACCGCAAGCGCTGGTGGCAGAGGGCATTGTCTTTTTTCGGCCTGAACCGGAGATTATGGCGCTACGCCTGGGTGGCCGGCGTCGCCGGGATCTTTTATTACCTCATCATTTCGCAATTTTTCCTGGTCTCTGATTTCAATGTTACCGGCAACAGGGAAGTGAAACAGGAGCAGATACAGGACCAGCTGGGGGCGCTCAAGGAATCCCGGCTGTTCCTTATCCCCAAGAACAGCCTGTTCCTTCTGTCCGAGGGCCGCGTCAACAAGTACCTGACGCAGGCCATTCCGGATATCAAGGAGATCCGCAACTACCGCAGGACCTGGCCGGACAAGGTTAGCTTTGAAGTCGTCGAAAGAAATCCGGGGTTTATCCTGCAGTCCAACAACCACAATTATCTGATCGACGAATCGGGAATGGTGGTCAAGGAAACGGATGATTTCAAGAATTTGCCGCTCGTGACGGATCAGCTGCTGGAGGATTTCGATCCCGGCCAGACCATCGCCAATTCCAAACTGCCCGCATTCGTCGTGACCATGGCCAGGCAATGGCAGGACAAGGTCACTTCGCCCCTGGCTTCCATAAAGATCCCGGGGATAGCGGGGACCACGGCGCAGTTCACCTCCGCTGAAGGCTGGAGCGCCATTTTCGATACCACGCGTCCGGTTAACGGGCAGCTTTCCAACCTCGCTTTGATTTTGAGCAAACAGGTCCCTGCCAAGGACCGTCCGAATCTTGCTTACATCGATTTAAGCCTCGAAAAGTGGGCGTATTATTGCTTTAAGAACACCCCCTGTTCTGCCGAGCCCCAGCAGAACCTGACCGAGGGTGCGACTCAGGAAGGACAACCCGATGCCGGTTCCAAAAAATAAGCGTTATATCATTTCGCTCGGCGGTTCGCTCATCGTGCCGGATCAGATCGACGTAGGTTTCCTGAAATCTTTCCGCAAGATCGTCGAAGACAACATCCGTTCCGGAAAAAAGTTCCTGATCATCACCGGCGGGGGAAAGACCGCGCGCCGTTATGCCGAAGCGGCCCGGACCCTCGGCGTCCTGCATTCCAACGATTTGGACTGGTTGGGCATCCACGCCACGCGCATCAACGGGCATCTCATGCGCACGATTTTCCGCAAGATCGCATATAAGAAAATCATCACGGACCCGGACGAGTTCAAAGTGCCGGAGAAGTTCCCGGTGATCGTCGCGGCCGGATACGAACCGGGCTGCTCCACGGATTATGTTGCGGTGATACTCGCCAAACGCTATTCCGCCCATAGCCTCCTGAACCTGAGCAATATCGACTACGTTTACGACAAGGATCCCAAGAAGTTCGCTGACGCGAAAAAAATGCCGCGGATGACGTGGAAAGAATTCCGCAAGCTCGTTGGCAACAGGTGGGATCCGGGCCT
>JBLMZV010000048.1:0-10690 GCA_050259015.1 Candidatus Saccharimonadota bacterium | reverse complement strand
ACTTGCCTTCGTAGCTCAATGGATAGAGCGCTGGTCTTCGGAACCAGCAATGGGGGTTCGATTCCCTCCGAAGGCACCAAGGGCCCCAGCATCACCTCGGTTCGATTCTCCCGCCTCTACTTTTAAAAAAATTAATGAAGCGGGACCCCGCTTTAGCGGTGGCCTCCGAAGGCACCGAAAGGCGTGCGATGATTGTTACGACAGGACCTTCGAGCCGCGACGCTTACGAAAGCAAAAAGGCGCCGGCATCTATTTCATTCAAATAATGTCTTTCACCCGAACAATCGAAGACTTCGTCTGCGAACATTGCGGTCACAGAGTCGCGGGCAACGGATACACCAACCACTGTCCGGAGTGCCTCTTCAGCAAGCATGTGGACGTGGACCCCGGCGACCGGCAAAACCCCTGCCAGGGACTGATGGAGCCGATCGGGGTGGAATTGGATCACGGCGAATACTTCATTATCCACCGATGCCTAAGGTGCGGAGCCAGCAAAAGAAACCGCAGAAACGATTCCGACAACTTCGATCTCTTGGTCAAACTATCCGGAAAGATCTGACACGGCCCTCATGGGGCCGTTTTTTGGAAAACAAAAACCACGGCACCGCTGCCCGTTCGAGTCCCAGCCAAAACAAAAACACCACATTCGTGGCGTTCTTATTGGTGGGTTGGCTGGGACTCGAACCCAGAACCAACTGCTTAAGAGGCAGCTGCTCTACCGATTGAGCTACCAACCCCCTCATTTCGCCTAAACATTTTATCATTTCCGCAAGCTTTTTTCAAGCCCAAAGAAACCCCGGTTTCCCGGGGTTTCTTGCTATTTGCTTTTGGCCAGAATCGGCAGGGAGGCGGCGAACAAGGCAGTGGTCGTGAGGGCGGAAAACATGCAGTAGGCGCAGATGGACTTGAGCACGAACAGCTGCAGATAAACCAGGCCCAGGGAAATCAGGAACGCCACCGCAACGAGACTGGTCGCAATCTGCGCAAGCCTTACCTTCCCGGCCCTGAGGTACCAGAGCATAAACACCGTCACCGCAAAATAGTAGGCCACCCCGATTACGGCCAGAGGCACGCCGAAGACCTGGGCATACTGGGAGTTTAAGACCCGGTCGCACCCGCCGAAAATCGGACAGACCAAGGGCACGTGGAAATAGTGCTTGTAGACAAGGTAGGAGGCATCGATCAATCCCGTCAGCGAAAGGGCAAGCAGCAGAAGCGAGATAGGGCGCCCGGGTTTATAGGGTTCGGTCTCCATCAGGGATTATTTGTTGGGCAACGGGCAGCTGCTCTTGGCTGCCAGATCCTTGAAACCATTGGTATCCTGCTCCCCCACCAGCTTCTCGCCCGAGGGCATGATCCAGGTCGGATACGATTCGACGCCCTTGGCGGAACAGGCCTGGGGATTATCCGGGCACTCGACGTACGGCACGTACTGGAAAGAGGTCCCGAACGTTTTCTTCTCGTTCTGGCAATGCGGGCACCAGGCCGCGCCGTACATCGTCACGCCTTTGGCCTGCAGGCACTTGGCGAACTCGTCGTACGAGGCCACGGCCACCTTCGGCTTGCTGTTTGAAAACGCCCACCAGCCGACGCCGGCCAGCAGCAGGATGAATATCACTGTCCCCAATAATGTTTTCTTCATGATGATTTGGATTAATTACGGATTCGTTTACTCGTTGCAGCAGTTGACCAGCTTGTTGACGATGTCCTCCGCCCGCCAGGGCCGGTTGGCGCCGCCCTGATCATGCTTGTCGAGCCGGTCGTCGCCGATCTTCTTTAAGCCTTCCATGTTCAGAAGCTTAAGCCGGATCGCCCAGAACAGGCCGTAGACCTTATGCGCCTGCTGGAACATCTCTTCCGCCTCCTTGGTCTTGTTGTCGGAATAGTACTTGGTGCCCACTTCCATCATCCGCATGGTCGCCGCAAGCAGATGCTTGCTGATGCACCACGTCTCGCCCTCATGCTGGTCGATCATCTTGGCCAGCAGGGTCTTGCGGATCGCCCGGGTCTCGTCCAGGAACTTAAGATAGTCGTTATTCTCGGTCTTGAGGGCGGTGAAGAAGAAGTGCTCCTCGAGGCTGATAAGATTCATCACCGCGATGCTTAAGTCCTCCTCAAGCGAAAGGTCCACCCCCTTCTGGTCCTGGAGATGTTTTACCTTCTCCATAAGTTCCTGCATGTTATCGGATTGTGCCATATGTGTAGGATTAATTCAATTATAAGATTAGCATAATAACGCCGAGCGCGATCGCGGCCAAGCCGCCGTATAGGCGCATGCCGCCGCCGTTGCCCTTCCTCCACTGTTCGACCGTGCCGAGTATCTTCTTATCACTGGCCAAAAACAGAATCAAGAGCAGCGGAAGCACAAAGATGAAATTGTAGTAGGTCAGCCAGGCCAGGCCCAGGATCTTGGTGCCGGCGTCGTGCAGCATCCCCAAAATCAGCAGGTACGGGCCGCCGGTGCATGGGAATTCCACCATGCCCACGAACCCGCCCAATACGAAGGCGGTCGGCAGGGAGGCCTTCTCCATGAGCTTGGCCATGGCGGGATGGGCGGCCCGCGGAATCTTAAGCTTGATGGGGAACGAAGGGAAGAATTCGTTGATCAGATTCAGGACGCCCACGCCGATGATGATGACCGCGCCCACCTTGGCCATGAAATTAGGCGTGTGGAACAGGCTTAAGGCCTGCAGGATGCCGAGGCCTATCAGGATGTAGACCAAGAACACCCCGAAGACATAGGCGCCGCCGGTCCGGATGATATTCCCCCGGGTGGCGTTTAACGACACCAGGAAGGCGATGGTCAGCAGGAGCACGGAAAAGGCGCAGGGATTGATGCTGTCGATTACGGCCGCCACCGTGACCAGGGGGAAGAACAGGCTGCTGCTGTGCTCCGCCCTGGTGATCCAGGCGCTGCCGGACGCTCCCCTAAACAGGATGGCCACCGCAAGCAGGGCCGCGATCAGGAACAAGAGAACGATGATTTTTTTTGATTTCAACATATCGGGATTTAATTGCTCGGGTAACAAAAAACCGTGCATTCGCGGGAACGATAAAAATTCCCGCTTGCAGGTTTATGCCAAAAGATCCGAGCGCAGGCGAAGCGACAGCCAATCCAGATTTCGCCTAAGGAACGACCGTTCGTTGTTTAAAATTTCCGGCTGGCGCTTGAGAACCAGAGACAAGGGCGAGATTGCCGTCGGAATCTTCGACAGGATCAGGGAGAACAGGACGCCAAACAGCACGAACATCGCGGTCAGAATCACCCCGGAAAAACTATGGAAAATTTCCACCTGCTGGCTGCCGCTTCCCATCGGGCAGGACAGGGTCCCGGGCACGACCGAGGCGGCGCATTGGCTGAAACCGGTGCCGAAAAGCAGGCCCAAAAAACCGAAAACCGCCAGGCTCAGGAAGCTCAGCACCAGAAACGATATGAGGAATTTGCGGGTCGTTTTCATCACAAACATTCTAACATCTTAGGACGGATTCCTCAAATGAAAAAACCGGCTATAAGCCGGTTATCGGGTGTTTGTCGGAGGCGGCGTCCCAGTCGAAACCGGGGCGGCGGGAGGGGTAACCGCGGGAGCAAACTTCAAAAACGGATTGCGGTAGGCTTCGGCCGGCGGCAAATAGCTCTCCAGGCCGGTCAGGTAATCCAGCGTGCTGCGATAGGCCTTGGAGTCGACCCGGACGATGTTTTTCACGTCAGCACCCTCGTCGACGACGGTCATGTTCTTGAACAGCAGGAAATACGCGAAGTAAACTTCCGCGGCGATAAGTAGCACAAACAGGACGGTAAGCAGCGGGCCGGGTTCGATTTTGCTTGTCTTCAGCTTCATTTGGATTTTACGAAGAATACCCCGTTAATGGTGGTCACCGCCTGGCCGGTATGGATCATGGATTTGTCGCGCTCCGTGGATTCGGCAACGAATTCGAGATGAGTGACTTCCGTCAGCTGCGGCAGATGCTCCAGGTACCGGAGATATCTGATCAGGTCGTTGTAATCATTGGAAACGGTAAGGATGTAAGGGACTTCAGCCACCCCCGGATGGCTTACCAGCAGGTCCTCCGGGGCCGGCGCGCCTTCCTGCTGCTCCTCGATCTTCAGGATCTGCTTGGTGTTGGTCAGGGCCGCCCCGGCCTCCACCTGCTGGATGGGCACGACCAGGTTTTCGCGATCCACGATCGTATTGAACACGGTCTCTTTTTCTTCGACCTTGGACAGGTCGGACTGCGCGGTCTTATACGCTATGATCTGCTGCTCCAGGGTCTTGAGCTCCGTCTTCTTGCGCGACAGTTCCTGATTCAGGCTCACGACGGTATTGAGGAGCGGCTTCACGACGAACAGCCCCACCAGGATGGCGGCCAAGACGCCCGCGACGCAGATTGACAGAAGCTTACTCAGGGAGTTCATCTTTCAGCATCTCCTTATTGGCGTAAAAAGTATAGGTGAAAAGCGAGTTCTTCTCCCGCTCGAGGTTGGACAGCGGGAAATTGATGTTCTTGAAATACTTCGACTTCTTGACGTTGGCCCAGAATTGTATGACGCTCTCGCGTTTTTCCGCGGTGCCGGTCAGTTTGATCTCGCCGGTCTGGCGGTCGATGTCGAGGCTGTTGATCTGCGCGTCCGCCGGCAAAAGCTTGCTGATCTCGATGAGCGCGGTTGTCCAATAGTAATGCTGGTCGCGGAGGCTACCGATCACTTTCACCTGTTTGTTGACGGCCAGCACCTTTTCCTGCAGCTGCTGGGTCCCGGTGGAGGTCAGCTCCTTTCGGTTGCCGGCGATGTCCTTGTCCACGGCGATCATTTCGCCCTTCAGATACAGCATCACGCCGAAGGCCAGAAGCAGGAACACCGCCACGGAGCCCGCGGACCACACGAAGAACTTGATGACCTGACGGGTCACCATCTGAAGCTCGACTTCGCGCCGCTGGATTTTCGGAAGCAGGTTAATCAATTTCATAATCGAGTCCTCTTAACGCCAGCCCAATGGCCGTGGTATACGACAGGAAATCCTCTTTGGCGGGCTGTTTGCCGGCCGCGTCTCCGAACAGGTTCATACCCGCGTCTCCGAGCTGCACCCGGCCGATCGGTTTGTCCGCGCCCAGGTTCAGCCGGGCGGAGATGTAATCCGCGATGCCGGACAGCTTGGACCCGCCGCCGCAGAGCAGGACGCGGTCGATCCCCTGTCCCGGGGCCGCATGTTCCTCGTAGAAACGGACCACGCTCTTGATTTCGTCCACGATATTGTCCAAAATCGGCAGCAGCGCCTGCCGGATATTGCCCTTCTTGGTCTCCGACAGCAGACCCTTTTCCCTCTTCATCTTTTCCGCCTCGGACTGCGAGACGCCCAGGGATCTGGCGATGCTTTCCGTAAAGGACCCGCCCCCGATCGGGATGCTCGACGTGTACTCCAGGATGTTGCCGTCCGCGACGATCACGAAACTGGTCATGGCCCCGGAGATGTCGGCCAGCAGCACGGCGCCCGCGGTATTTCCCGGCTTGATCAGGGCCCGGGCCGTGGCCTGGGATTCCAGTTCCAGGGCGACCGGGGTGTAACCCGCGCTCTTTAAGGTGTCGATGATGGCGTCGGCGTAATCGCGCGGGGTGGCGGTGACCAGGACTTCGTACTTGTCGTCCGTTTCCCTGATCATCTGCCAGTCCATATAGACCTGGTCTATCGGCACCGGGATGTCCTGTTCCAGTTCCCAAGGCAGGGCGTCGGCGATCTCGGTCTGCTCCATTTTAGGCACGGTAAGGACCCGGACGAACGATTTGGTCTCGGGGACGCTGGCTACGACGTATTTGGTGTTGACGTTGCGGGCCGCGGAAACCGCGTAGCGGATGATATCCGCCAGCTTGTCCATCTGCGCGATCTGGTGGTTTGCAATAACGCCGGTCGGCACCGGGCCCGACGAATAGGCGCGGGGCAAGACAATCCCGTTTTTGCGTTCCAGCTGCATGACCTTGATCGAAGAATCGGAAAGGTCAAGCCCGAAGGCGGATATTCTTTTGTCGTTGAACAGGTTGAACATTTTGTTTCGTCAGTCTCTTCGCTCTCCCCCCATTATAACATAATCTTTACATGTTTTGTCCCAAGTTGTAGATCGGCATGATCAGCGCCACGGCCAGGACCCCCACCACGGCGCCGATGACCATCATGATCAAGGGCTCGATGATCGAGGACAGGTTTTTCATGGATTCATCCACTTCCGCTTCGTAGAAGCTGGCCACTTCCTCCAGCACGGTGTCCGTGGTCCCCGACTCCTCCCCCACCTCCATCATCTGGACTACGAGTTCGGTGAACAGCTTGGGGTATTTCTTGAACCCGGACGACAAAGGCGAACCGATCTTGACCCTGGAGGCGGCTTCGGCGATAGACTGCTGATAATAGATGTTGCCCACGACTTTGGAAGAGACGTCCAGGGCTTCGACCATGGGCATGCCGCTTCGGACGAGCGAGGAGAAGGTCCTCACGAACCGGGCGAGGTTGATCTTCTTGACGATGGGCGAAAAGACCGGGATCATCAGGACCAGCTTGTGGGTCACCTGCTTGCCGGTTTCGGTCTTGCGCCAGAACATGAACGCCACGACCAGGCCGACAAGTCCGATCCCCACGAAGATCCCGTACTTGGCGAAAACATCCACGGCGGTGATGACCATCCTGGTCAGAAACGGCAGCGTGGAGTTGAATTCCTTGAAGGTGTCGGTCAGCTTGGGCAGGACGAAAGTGAACATCAGGAAGCCGACGATGACCAGGGCGACCATGATCACGATCGGGTAGGTCATGGCCCCCTTGGCCTTGGATACGATGTTGTAGTCCCGCTGCATCTGGTCGGCCAGATAGCCGAGGTTCTGTTCCAGGTTGCCCGAAACCTCGCCCACGCGGACCATGCTCACGAAAATCTGGGAAAAGACGTTGGGGTACTTGGCCATGGCGTCGGCCAGGGAAGTCCCGCTCTCCACCTGCCGGGAGATGTCGGCGATGACTTTGGCGAATTTCTTGTTCGGCGTCTGAACCGTCAGGATCTTGAGCGCCCGCGAAACCGCCAAGCCGGCCTTGATCATGACCGCAAGGTTCTTGATGAACGTAATCTTGTCGATCAGCTTTATGCTGCTGAACAGGGAGGTGATGGCCGAAAGGTCCAAGCCCTTGCTGAACGGTTTTACCGAAACGGGGGTCAGGCCCTGGGCCCGGAGGGCGTCCGCCACGGCCCGCTCGTTGAAAGCGGCCATCACATCCTTCTCGATGGCACCGGTCTTGCTTCTCGCGATATAGGCGAAATCAGGCATAGAACAACGTAGAATATAGGATGGAGGATACGAAAACCATCGCTAAGCTTTAATTTTCTTGATGATACCGAGAAGCATTGCCCCTATCTGTTGAGACAAAGGGCAGGACGATTCGTATTCCTGCCGGGAAATAAACTTTTCCTTATATGCAAATTCCAATATATATTCAGCCTCTTTTAATGAGCCGAAGGAAATTTCTAAAAAATTCCTGTATACCAGATTCTTTCCGCTCAAATCTCTGGCATAGCCTTCGATATAATTCAAAGGCACGGAGACGGCCGCACGTCTAATCTGTGAAGTTAACCCGTACACTTCTTCTTTCGGAAACCCTCTGGACAGCGTATAAACCAAATGGACAAATTCATCCATCTTTTGCCTCAGCAGTCCGTGATAATTAAGCTTTATTTCCGCATTCTTCATTCTATATTCTCTATTCTTTACTCACTCTCAATATTTCCTCGATGGTTGTCATGCCCTGGTGGCACTTGATGAAACCGTCCTGCCACATGAGGATCATCCCCTGTTCGATGGCTTTGTCCTGGATCTGGCTGGTCGGCGCATGCTTCATGATAAGGTCCTGGATCTCGGCGGTCACTTCCAGCACCTCATAGATCCCCTTCCGGCCTTTATAGCCGGTGTGCGAACACTTCTCGCACCCTTCGCCTTTGTAAAACGGCACCTCCGCCAGGCTCTTGGCCTTCTTGTCGGCGAAGTCCTCGCGCTTCATGATCTCGAGCAAGGCGTCCAGGTTGTATTCCTTCTTGAGTTCCGTTATGTACCCCTCGTCCAGGTGATATTCCTTCTTGCAATCCGGGCAGATCTGGCGGGTCAGGCGCTGGCCGACCACGGCGTTGATGGTGGAGGCTATCAGGTACGGCTCCACGCCGATGTCCAAAAGCCGGGGCAGGGCGCCGGCCGCGTTGTTGGTGTGCAGGGTGGCGAGCACCACGTGCCCGGTGAGAGCGGCGTGGACCGCCTCTTCCGCCGTTTCCGTGTCGCGGATTTCACCGATCATGATGATGTTGGGATCTTGCCGCAAAAGCGCCCGCAGGCCCATGGCGAAGGTCAGGCCGATCTTGGGGTTGACCTGCATCTGGTTGACGCCCGGCATGCGGTATTCGATCGGGTCCTCGATGGTCGAGATGTTGACGTTCTTGGTGTTGAGCATGGACAGCACGGTGTAGAGCGTGGTCGATTTCCCGGAACCGGTCGGTCCGGTGACCAGAAGCGCGCCGTGCGGCTTTTTGACGTTCCTGATGATCGTATCGTAGTTCTTATGGATGAACCCGAGTTCCTCCAGGCTCAGGGCCTTGGCGGACTCGTCCAAAAGCCGCATGACCACCTTTTCCCCGTCGAAAATCGGAATCGTGGAAACGCGGAAAGAAATCTTGTAGCTGTCCTTTTCGATCTTGAACCGGCCGTCCTGCGGCAGGCGGTGCTCGTCGATCTTGAGGTTCGATATGACTTTGATGCGGGCGATGAGCGCCGGCTGGATGACCTTGGGCAGGGTCATGACGTCGTGCAGCACGCCATCGATGCGATAGCGGACCATAACCTCCTTTTCCTGCGGTTCAATATGGATATCGGAGGCTTTTTCGAAAATCGCGTATTCCAGAAGCGTGTCCACCACGCGCACGACCGGGATTTCCTCGGCCATCTCCTTGAGCTTCTCGGTAACGTCCGCCGGGTTCGTGGAAACGATGGCTGAGCCGTCTTTGCCGCCCGCGGCCGCGCCCGCTCCCCCGGCTTCTTCCGGCTGGTCCTGCTTGGATACGATCTTGGCGAATTCCGCCTCCAGGCTGGTGTGGTACTGCTTGAGTCCCCATTCCAGCGAACCCTTCGAAATCAGGAAAGTCTCGATGGTGAGGTCGGTCTTCTTCTTGAGCGCGTCTTTGGTGGCCAGATCGTCCGGATCCACCATGCCGAGTTTGAGTTTGTTCTTGTCTTTGCCGAACGCGATTACCCCGTGGCGCCTGGCGATCGGCTCCGGAACCAACAGCAAAATGTCCTTGGGGATGGCGTTCCCGAGGTTCTTGAGGTCAATGTATTCGACGTCCAGGAAAGCCGCAGTCAGCTCGGTCAGTTTTTCCTCTTCAATGACCTTCTTTTCTATCAACAGATCGGAAATGTCGCGATGGGCCGCGTCCGCCTCCTTGGCGAACTCGTCCCAGCCCTTTGCGGTCAGGACTTTTTTGCTGACTAAGGCTCTTTTTAGATCCTGTTTGTCTAAAGCCATGCTTTGGTGTTAATTTTTGCTACTTTGTATTTCTGCTCGTCAGTTTTGCCCGTTTATTATAGCACAAAGGTATGCAAAAATCAAAAAGGTCAAATCCGGCCGATGACCATTCCCCTGCCCTTCCCGCCGGCATTTGATAAAAACAGCCGGGCAGTATATGCTTAGGACAAGCAATCAGAAATTTATGAAATCAAGCATCACCCATAAGGTTCTCGTAGTGGAAGACGAGGAAGTTGTCCGCAAGATATTCGTGAAGGCCCTGGAAGACCGCGGCTATGACGTGGTCGAGGCCGTGGATGGCAAGAATGCCATGGAGGTCTGGATCAAGGAACAGCCCGACCTGGTCCTGCTGGACATCCTGCTTCCCGAAATGGACGGATTTCAGCTCCTCAAGACCATGCGCGAGTACCCCAGCGAACACCACAGAGACACACCGGTGGTCGTCATCACCAACCTGTACAAGCGAAGCGACGTGATCAAGGCTTCCAAGTATTCGATCGAGCAGTTCATGGTCAAGGCCAATCACACCACCGAGGAAGTCATGCAAAGGATCGATGACGTCTTCCTCCGCCAACACCAGAAATAAGAAGAATATCAAAAGCGGCTGCCTTCCGGCAGCCGCTTTTGTTTTGATCCGTCAGACCGCCACCCTCTTCCCTACTAACATAAAGAAACCTTTTCTTAGTAACAACCCCGCTATCCAACCTAATAGACCCAAAATTATAGGAAAATAAAAGTGGGAGCTATCAAGATACAAGCACAAAACGGCAGCGGGAAGCAAGAAAAGAGGAATTATAAATTTGCCATATCTGTCGAGGAATATAGTATATAACAATGTTATATAAAAAATGTATGCTAAAGGGAACCCGTATAACTGAGAGAAGTCACCTGACCCGATTCCGGTGCCACCATTTCCAATAAAAGGTACAGAAAGCTTATGAAAAAATAAAGTAGAGTAATATGAAATTACGAGCACAAATCCGAAGAGAAGAATGTTTTTTAGCACCGCCAAAATAGGCTTCATATATTTATCATTAACGATTTAATATCAAGGTTGATTAATTTATATGCTCCCTCAGTAATATGCTTTCCTTTCTGGGCTCTCAGTTCGTTTTGGAGAGGTTTTAGATTGCTTTTCCTTAGTTTAGTCAACAAACTAT
>JBLMZV010000047.1:0-10349 GCA_050259015.1 Candidatus Saccharimonadota bacterium | reverse complement strand
GGACAGGGCGACAGTCTCGCCGGGAGCGAAGTCGGTTCCCGTAAACGACACAGCCGATCCGGGCGCGAGGTACCAGCCGGACGGCTGTACCTGCGGACTGCGGGCTCCGAGCGACACAATGACAGAGGCTTGAGCCGCGCTACTTCCACCCGTTGCGCCGATGTTCATGCCTGAGCCTGAGAAAGGGGCCGTGAACGGGCCGGCGGAAATATTTCCCTGCCCGTCTGCTGTAGCGAAGGCCTGCGGGTTACCGTCCGCCGTCACAGTGACGCTCTCGCCGGGCGAGAATCCCGTCCCCGTGACGCTTAAGGCATCCCCGCCCTTAAGGTAGTAAGCGGATGGCGTAAGGAGCGGCTGGAACGGCGCCACGGTCAAGGTCAGGCCGGCCGTAACTCCGCTTGCGGCGCCGGTAAAATGAAGCACATGATCGCCCGCCTGGAAGGAGAACGGGATCGGCAGCGGCCCGATAGTCACGGCGCCCGCCGGATCAGCCGTGCCGCTTTGGAGGACACCGGAATTCTGGCCTTCCGTCAGGTTGACGCTCTCGCCCGGCGCAAACCCCGAACCTGCGAAGGTCACCGCTTCGCCGGAATGGACGTAATAGGAAGACGGTGTCACGTTCGGATTGAACAGTCCGATCGTGACCGTGACTGCGGCTTCTGTCCCGCTGGTCGCTCCCTTCAGCGTAAAGGTACGGGAACTATTCGCGAAATCATAAGGTATTTTATAGTCACCCGCGTTTTGGAACGAACCCGAAGGATCGGCGCCGATAGTGGATACCTGATTGTTTTGGCTGCCCGTGAATACGTTAATGGTTTCGCTACCGGCATACCCCTGTCCCGAGAAACTGATCGTCTGCCCCGGCAAGAGGAAATAAGCGGACGGGCTGATCTGGGAATTGAAAGATCCGATGTTCACCATCACCTGAGCTTCGGCCCCGCTGCTTTCACCACGCAGCGTGAATGTTTGGGCCGTGCCGGCGAGTGAAAGCGGCACGCTGATCGTTCCGGCGCCCGCGAAGGCTCCACTTGCATCAGCGGTGAAGGACGCTGCAGGCTGGATATTGCTTCCGATCATGACCCGGATCGTCTCTCCCGGCGCATAACCCGAACCGGTGAAGCTGACTGATCCCCCGGGCAGGACATAATAAGACGAAGGCGATATCTGCGGCGAGAAACTGCCGATTGTGACCTTGACCGCCGCGGATGATTTCGAGACATTCCCGATCAGGCTATATGTCTGTTGGGTCCCCATCAATGAAAACGGAACGGTAATTCCTCCCGCTCCGGCGAAGGAGCCGGCCGCATTGGCGTGGAAGGAAGCCAAAGCTGACTGCGAAGAGGTCCCGAATACTTCAATCGTTTCGTTGGGCGCGAACCCGCTTCCGCTGAAGGTCAATGTGTCTCCCGGCAGCAGATAATAGGCAGAAGGAGCGATCGATGGGAAGAAGCTGCCGACATAGAAATACGATACTGCCATAGCCCCCGACAACTGTCCTGTCGCGGCAACCGGATAAGTCCCTGCCGCAAGGGAAGGAATCGTCAGGGTCGTTCCGGCGAAGGCGCCGGCCGAGTCAGCCGTGGCATTGCCGGTCGCCCCGCTTAACGACACAACCACCGGTTCGCCCGCCCCGAACCCGCTGCCGGAAACGGAGAGCGTCCCGCCCGGAGTGCTGACGTCGGAAGTGACGGTTATGTTCGGCGACAGGCCCTGAACGTAAAACCCGTTGGTGGCAGTCAGACCGCTCACCGAGCCGGTGGCTGTCACCGGCAGGTTACCCTGTCCGACCAAGGGAACCTTTACGGCCAGGGGGCCGAACAGACTGTCAGGACCTGCGGTCGCGCTGGCGGCCACGGGAGAAGCGGCGTCGCCGAATCGGATATCCACGGTTTCGCCGGAGTTAAAACCCCCTCCGCTCAACATAATGGTCGTTCCCGGCGGTCCTGAAAAATTGTCCATAGTCACGAACGGCGCGGCGTAAACGAAGCTTGCCGGCGAAACGACCCAAACCGCCAGAGCGAACGCCGATATGGCGGCTATTTTTGAAATTCGGTTTTTCATATGTGTCCAATGGGGCTAATAACGTAATGCCAAATTACCATTGGCGCGAAACCGCAACAATTAGCCGGACATATAAAAAATCCGGGGGTTTAGGCCCGGATTAGTGCTGATGGACAAAATCCACCCTAATATCAGGATATCCCGCGCAAATCCCGATTTTTCGCGAATTTATTAGACAATAAACGACCGAGACGCCGGAAATCAGCCTCGATAATCTTCCTGAATTTCTTGAATCTTATGGCGGCCGCCGGATGGATGGTCAGATAAAATTCCGTCCCCTCTTCCGCCATAAACGTGCCGTGGTGGGACAAGGCTGGACGCGATTTGCCGAGCATCGCTGAAATTGCCGTATTGCCCAGAAGGACGATGAATTTCGGCTGGATTACCTTCAGCTGATCCATGAGGTGCTGTTTGCCGTGGAGAATCTCGGACGGCTTCGGCCCGTGGCCCTGTTTGGGGAAATACTTCACTGGGCTCGTGATATAGACGTCTTTCACATCATCCAGGCCCAGGGATCGGATAAGCTGCCGCAGGTATTGCCCCGAGCGGCCGACAAACGGGCGGCCGGTTTCCGATTCTGTCCGCCCTGGGGCCTCGCCCAAGAAAACCACGTCCGCGTCCGGGTTCCCCTCGCCGGGCACGGGCAAACCCCTTCCTGTTCTCCTGCAAATCCCGCAACCAGAAATTTTCTTTGCTATGCCGGCAAGTTGTGCCTGTTTATCTTTCAAACAAATCTTGTATCGATTAATACCAGACGTTTTAATTCACCTTTGTCTTCTGAAAAAAATCTATGCTGCCATTCAAAACAGTTGGCTCGAACGAGGCTACTTCATGCGCCCATCGATATACGTTCGGATCAGGATAAGGATACATGAGAAAAATTTTCTTGCCTAAGTAATAAGCCAGCCCCATCTCCATCAAGGAAGATGTGCCAATGTAACCGTTAACCCCATTCTTTGGTAAATTTAGAAAAAGGATCGAATCGCTGCCAGCTAATATTCCGAAGCACTTCTTCATGATGTTGTTCTTTATCAGATGCTCTCGGTCTTTGTCTAATTCATCTATGAACCCCGGTTTCTCCACGTGCAATTCGGTATCACAGGGCACAGATACCTCATAGCCAAAAGCTTTCAATTGATTCTGCAAAGCAAGCATCTCTTTAGCGAAACTCATGCTGCCGCAGATCATTATCTTCTTATTTTCCATTTTTTACGTCTTTAATATGCCTTTTATACCTTCTGCGCCATTTTCTGACGGTGTTCCTCGGTATTCAGCATCCCGCACTTCTTCCACTTCTTCCCGCTCCCGCAGGGGCAAGGGTCGTTGCGGCCGATATCTTTCGGTTCGTCCAGATTGATGACCGGGGCCGGCTGCTTGACCAGGTCCACCTTGAAAATCATGAACACCACCTGGCGATTGATTTCTTCCAAAAGCTTTTCGAACAGGTCGAAGCCTTCGCGCTTGAATTCCAATAAGGGATCTCTTTGGCCGTAGCCGCGGAGCCTCACGGAATCCCGCAGATGTTCCATGGTATCCAGATGCTCCTGCCAGATCTGGTCGATGGTCTTAAGGTACACGAAGCGTTCCAGCTGGCCCAGTACGTCCGAGCCCAGTTTGTCTTCGCGCGCTTTATACTGTATCCCGGCCAATTCCGTCAGACGGTTAGTGAGGGCAATCTGATCCTGCTCCTCTGTCATGCCCGTCTGAGAAAGAGGCATGATGCCGCCGATTTCCTGGTACAGGCGCTTGTAGTCGACCGGATCTTCCGCGAAATAAAAATTCACGAGATTGCCGATTTCCTGCTCGATCAGCGCCTTCGTCTGATCTCTCAGTCCCTCCTTGTTTTCCAGGATCTCCCGGCGTCTCTTGTAAATGATCATGCGATGCTTGTTCATCACGTCGTCGTATTCGAGGACATGTTTGCGCATGTCGAAGTTCAGGCCTTCGATCTTGTGCTGGGCCGATTCGATGGATTTGGAAATGAGTCCGTGTTCGATCGGCTGGTCTTCCGGGATGCCCAAAGTCTGCATCATCCGGCCGACGCGGTCGCCTCCGAACAGCCGCATCAGGTCGTCCTCGAGCGACAGGAAGAACTGGGACGATCCGGGGTCTCCCTGGCGGCCGGCGCGGCCGCGCAGCTGATTGTCGATGCGCCGGGATTCATGCCGTTCCGTGCCGATCACGGCCAGACCGCCAAGCTCTTTTACGCGCGCCTGCTCCTCCGGATCGGCCGGGTTTCCGCCCAGGATGATGTCGACGCCGCGTCCGGCGATGTTGGTGGCGAGGGTAACGGCTCCCAGACGGCCGGCCTGAGAGATGATGTGCGCTTCCCTTTCGTTATTCTTGGCGTTCAGCAATTCGTGAGGGACGCCCGCTGCCCGCAGCATCGCCGACAGCTGTTCGTTCTTTTCTATGGAAATCGTGCCCACCAGAACCGGCTGGCCCTTCTTATGCTTCTCCCTGATCACCCCGGTCACGGCCGCGAATTTGCCGGCTTCGTTCTTATAGACCTGATCGGACATGTCCTGCCTGATCATGGGCTTGTTCGTCGGGATCTGGACCACTTCCAGGCTGTATATCTTATGGAACTCCTCCGCTTCCGTCTGCGCGGTTCCGGTCATGCCGGCCAGCTTCCGGTACAGGCGGAAGTAGTTCTGGAAAGTGATGGTGGCTAAAGTCTTGCTTTCCTGCTGGATCGCCACATTTTCCTTGGCCTCAATTGCCTGATGCAGGCCCTCGGAATATCGCCGCCCGTACATCAGGCGGCCGGTGAATTCGTCCACGATCACGATCTCGCCGCTTTTGACGACGTAGTTGATGTCTTTCTTGAACAAGGTCTTGGCCCGCAAAGCCTGTTCGATGTGATGGACGGTGTTGATCCCATCCTTGTCGTAAATATTCTTCACTCCAAGCATCTTCTCGAGCTTCGATATTCCCGCTTCCGTCAGGGTCGCGGTCTTGTGCTTCTCGTCGACGTCATAGTCGGTCTTGTCTTCGAGCTTGTCCACGAACCTGGCGAAATCATAATACTTGTCGGTCGGTTCGGTGTCTGGCGCCGAGATGATGAGCGGAGTCCTTGCTTCGTCGATCAAAATCGAGTCGACCTCGTCCACGATGGCGTAATAGAGATCGCGCTGGACCATCTGAGACAGGTCCCAGACCATATTGTCGCGCAGATAGTCGAAACCGAATTCGTTGTTGGTTCCGTAAGTGATATCCGCGGCATAGGCCTGCCTCCTCGGAATCGGCCGCATGTGCTTCACGTCCAGGACCAACCCCTGCACCTGCGCCTCGATATTCTTGATTTCGTCCTCCTCCGGCGCGAAAGCCGAATCGTACAGGAACGCTTGGTCATGCTGAATGGAGGCCACACTAAGTCCGAGATAGTCGTAGACCTTGCCCATCCAGGACGCCTGCCAGCGGGCCAGATAATCGTTGACTGTGATAAGGTGCGCTCCCCTGCCCGCTAACGCATTCAGGTAAATCGGAAGGGTAGCCACCAGGGTCTTGCCTTCGCCGGTTCTCATCTCCGCGATGGAACCCTGATGCAGCACGATGCCTCCCAAAAGCTGCACGTCATAATGCCTCTGCCCGAGAGTGCGCTTGGCGGCTTCCCTGACTACGGCAAAAGCTTCCGGCAGAATCCGGTCCAGATATTCCTTCGCCTGGTCCGGTTCCATCTCGGAAAGCTCCCGCTTCCAGGCCAGGGTCTTGGCTTTCAGTTCATCCTGGGTAAGGCCGGAGAATTCCTGCTCCAGGCCGTTGATTTTATCGACGGTTTTTTGAAGCTTATCCACTACCCGCTGATTGGTGTCGCCGAACAGATTTGAGAAAAAAGCCATAGAAAATCCTTTTGAAAATCCTATTTATTATACGTGAAATAGCCCTGTTTGAAAAGGGTAAAATCGGAAGATTCAGCCTTATTTCCCGGCCAGCTCCTTGCCCTTAAAAGCGTAGAGGATCATTTTCTTTATGAGCATCGCGGCCACCAAAGCCGGGGTCCTGAAGCCGGGAATCGGCACGTAGTTGCAGACGTCGATGCCGATCACGTTCCTGAAGGACAGGATGGTCCGCAAGGCATTCAACGCCTGGCGGAAGTCCAGCCCTTCCGGTTCGGGGTTTTCGGTCGCGGGCATGATCGAGGGGTCAAGCACGTCGAGATCGAAACTTACGTAGACATAGTCAGCCAAAAAATCCATCGCGCTTCTCAGGTTCCAGGCCCCCTCCGTCCCCGCCTCGTAGACGATAAGCCGCGACATGTTGCTTTTCCAGAAGTCCCATTCCGCCTTGTTGTAGCTGCGCGCACCGAGGACGACGGCGTTCTGGGCGTAAGGCAAGGCGCGACCGAGCCAGTTGTTCCGGTTGAGCTTCTGCTCTTTCGGGTCGATAAAGTCAAGATGGGAATCGAAAATCACCAGCGAAACGTCCCGGAACCGCTGGACCAGACCGCTGATCGCCCCGCTGGTGATCGTATGGTCGCCGCCGATCACCAGAGGGAGTTTCTTATCCTTGGCCAATCCGTCGCAGAAGCTGCCCAGAGCGGAAACCGCGTTTTCCGAAGCCGCGGAAAGCTCGGGTTGGCCGGCGGTCCAGACCGGAATCCTGGAAGGGATATCGTCAAACAGTTCGTCATCGAAAGTTTCAAGGGATTTCGAGGCCTCGATAATCTCTTCGGGACCGCGCTTACCCGCGGGCGATGCGGAAAAACCAAAAGGCAAAATCACGGCCTTGGCTTCCTTATAGCCGCTTTGCGCGTCCAGGAATCCTCCGTTGTTGTATGGTTCAAGTCCTTTCATGTAAAGAAGATAGCTTCAGGCAGCCCCAAGCACAATCGTATAAAACGCAAAAAAACGCCCTTGCGGGCGCTTTCGCATTCGAGTATATCGCTTTTACCAGCCGTACAATTTCCCGATTTCCTCCGCCGACTCGCGCTTGCGCCCCAGCTTGGTTTCGCCGTTCTGGCAAATCACTTTGGCGGGATTGGACAGCAAACAGTGGTGATTGGACAAGGAATTCTGGTAGGCCCCCGTATCGAGGACGGCCAGGTAGAGCTCGTTGGACTCTTCCGTAATCTTGGGGAGGAGGATATAGTTGCCGCTGGACGTGTAGCGATCGTCGCTGTCGCAGGTCGAGCCGGCCAGCCAGACTTTCTGCATCCGGCCGCCGTCCATCTCGTTTATCGGGATGATGTGCCACTTCTGACGGCGGACCGACCAGGTGTCCGCCAGATTGACGATGAAACTGCCGTCGATGAAGTACCATTTCGTATCCGTCTTGTTGGCGATCGGCTTCTCGGCCAGGACCTTGAACACGGAGATCTGGGAGGGCGCGGTCACGTAGCTTCCCCACTCCGACACCAGATTGGGATGCCGGACGCCAAGCTTCTCGCATTCCTTCTTCGTCGTCTTGATAATCTGGCTCACCAGGCTCTTGAGGGTATAGAGCTTGCGTTTCTTTTCGAAAGGGACGGCTACCCCGCCGCCGAAATCGATGGAATCGAGCGCCGGGTTCTTTTCCTTGAGTTTGGCGTAAAGCCTTATCGCGCGCTTGAGCGGCTTGATGAACCCCTCGATCCTCTCGATCTGGCAGGAGATATGGTAATGCAGGATAGACAGGTTGCGGATCTTGCCGATTTTAATGAGTTCCTCTTCCGTAAATCCGAAATGGTTGAATTTCTTGTCGAAGTGGGCGTCAACCTTCACGTCCAGATTCACGCGCAGGCCGACCTCGCCCTTGAACTTCTTCAGCCGTTCCAGCTCCTCATAGTTCTCGATGACCGGCACGACGATCAGGCCCTTTGCCCGAAGCTCCTCGATCAGCCGGATATACTGCTCGGTTTTCGGTCCGTTGCAGGTGACCCGGATCCGCCGGTTGAACTTGTCCTGTTCCAGCATCCGTTTGACCAGAAACAGCTCGTTGGCGCTCGAGACCTCGATGTGCGCCCCTTCGGCGATCGCCGGCAGGACGAACTCGCGGTTCTGATTGACCTTCATGACGTAATGGTAATAGAATCTGCCCTTGTATCCCAAAATCTTGATGTAAGCGTTGAAGAGTTCCGTCAAATCCCGGAGCCGGCTTTCGAGGATATACGGAAAGAAGACTTCCGTCGGCGTACCGTACTTCTTGACGATATCCATGATGTTGTACTGGAAGTAGCCTTCCTTCACCACGAGCTCGCCGTTGCGGTTAATGTCGTAAAACTGGGTGTTGTACTCCTCGGCTCCGAGTTTCCAGAAACGCTTATAATTTTTTTTCAACTCAAGTGGGATTAATTGGGAAAACAATACAGTTATAAAACAATTGCTTGAGCATGTCAAATCAAAAGCCGGACCCGGTAGTCAGGTCCGGCAGGAAACTCAGATCTTCCGCTTGGCCGAACGGGCGCCTCTCTTCTGCAGGGTTCCCCGCTTGTCCTTGAATTTCGAGATCTGTTCCTTGAGCTTGGGGATAACCATGTCGACCGAGGCGTAGATGTCTTCCGAACTGTGGTCCGCCCTCAGCCTCCTTGAGCCGAGAATCAGCATGATTTCGGCCCGGAAGACGTTGCCTGTCGCATGGTGTTTGTCCCGCTCGAGCTCCACCTTGGCTTCGATAACCTTGCCGATGTATTTTTCGAGATGCCCTACCTTCTCGTCTACGTAATCTTTTAACGCCGGGGTCAGATCCAGATTGGTGCCTTTTATAGAGATATCCATGGAAATTTTTTCTTTAATGCTGAATTAATTCTAACAGCTTTCAATCCGCCGTCAAAGCTCTTTTTTCCGGAAGAGCTGAGTATTCCCGCAGCTCCTCCTCGGTAAAACCGACGAACTCGGGTTCGGGCTCGACGATCATACCGGCCGTAAGATAAATTTTTTGCCTGGCCGCTTTATAAAGGCCCAGTACATCCCGGGCGCCCGCTCCCCCCAGATTGAGGATAATCTGCGGTTGGGCGTCGTTGATTGCGGCTTGGCCGTTCCGCTCCCGCTTCATTCCGAGGATATCCAAAAGGAACGCGGTCGGAACTTTCACCGATCCCTGCGCGGCACGCTGTTCGTATTCCGAAAGACGCGCCCGCCCCTCCGGGAAATCCGCCCAAAGCCGGGCTTTGAGCCGCTGGAAGTCGTTCAGGGACAGAACCAGATTCTTGAAAAACGACCCCGCGCTGCCCGATACCTTCGGGTCAGGAAACTTATTTCTCCGGATATCGAGCACCGCCTGCCTGACCATCGAAACCGGAGGCTCCGTCTCGCCAAAAAAATTCTTGAGATCCTTATACTTCAAATTCGCCCTGCCGTTTTTGTTCAGGGCAAAGACCGCTTCCCAAACCGCGTACCGGTCTTTTTGTTCGCCGTTGAAGATGCTCGTACGGTAACCGAAGCCGCATTCCGCTGCGGATAACTTCCTGAGCTCGCCGGTTCGGCGGTCAAAAACCGTCACTTCACTGAGCGCGCCGCGGATTTCCTGACCATAGGCCCCCGCATCCTGCACCACCATGCCGCCGACGCTTCCAGGAATGCCGGACAGGTTTTCTACGCCCCACCAGCCGTTGGACGCGCAAAATGCCGCGAATTTATCCCAATTCTCCCCTGCCGCCGCCTTCACCTGGACGGCACCGGCGTTATCCTCGACGACTGTCACCCCTTCGTTGGCGATTTTTAAAACGACCCCCGGGAACCCTTTGTCGGAAACCAGGATATTGCTGCCGCCGCCAAGCACGAGCACGGGCAAATCCTGCTTTTTGGCGTATTCGAAAGCTTCGGCCAATTCCGCCGCATCCTTCGCTTCGATAAAGTAACGGGCCGGTCCGCCGATCCCGAAAGTCGTGTAGTTTTTCAGGCTGATGTTCTCTGTTATTTTCATTGCTGTTCGGCCGCCATCTTTCTGGCCAGAGAATCGATATCCCCCGCGCCCATCATCAATATAGCCCCGATATCCTTCCTGCCCCGGATCAGTTTTTCCGCTTCCGCCAGATCGGCGGCATATTCCGCCTTGCTTCCCCGCTTGTTAAGCTCGTCGACGATCAGCCGGGAACTTATCTCCTCACCGTGTTCCCGTCCGGCGACGTCGAAAATTTCCGGCACGATCACGTCATCGGCGTCGGACAGCGCGTCCACGAACTCCTCGAACAGGGCCTTGGTCCGGTTCCGGTGATGAGGCTGAAACACGGTCAGCACTTTTTTGCCGGGGAAGAATTCCTTGGCAGCCCCGATCGTCCCCTTTACTCCCGCCGGATGGTGGCCGTAGTCGGATATGACCGGGATGCCCATGAACAGTCCCGCCTTCTCGAACCGCCGCCAGATCCCGGC
>JBLMZV010000046.1:0-12554 GCA_050259015.1 Candidatus Saccharimonadota bacterium | reverse complement strand
AGGGCCCGGGTGGGATCGTTGGGATCCCGCTTCATGTAAAAAGCCTTGATGGCAGCCGGATACTTCTCCACGAAGATCGGCTTGTCGTATTGGTTGGTCAGCAGGGTCTCGTCTTCCGCCCCGAGATCGTCATCGGCCGCGATCTGGCTGCCCAGTTCGTGCAGCTTCTCCACCGCTTCCCTGTGGGTCAGGCGGTAGAACGGTGCCGCCACTTTCTTTAGCGGCTCCAGGTCGCGTTCAAGCACGCCGAGTTCATAGGAATAATTCCGGACCACGTTTTGGACCACGTACGCCACCAGCTGTTCCTGGATGGCCATGTTCTCTTCATGCTCGACGAAGGCCGCTTCCGCGTCCATCATCCAGAACTCCGTGAGATGGCGGCGGGTCTTGGACTTCTCCGCGCGAAACACGGGGCCGAAGTCGTAGACCCTGCCCAAAGAACCGATTCCCGCTTCCAGGTACAGCTGCCCGGACTGGGACAGGTAGGCCTGACCGAGATCGAAGTAGTCCACGCCGAACAGCGTCGTGGTGCCTTCGCAGGCGGAGGGCGTCAGGATCGGCGAATCGAACCGGGAAAAATTCTGGCTCTTCAGCCATTCTTCGATATAGCCGTAGATGGCGGAGCGGATCCTGAGGATCGCCCATTGCCGGGGCGAACGGAGCCACAAATGCCGCAGGTCAAGCAAAAAATCCGGCCCGTGTTCCTTCTTGCCGATCGGGAATTCCTGCGCCACCTGGATGACCTTGACGTCAGTGGCATGGAGCTCAAACTCTCCGGGGTGCTTGGGATGCTCGGAAACCGCGCCGGTCACTTCCACGGAAGACTCCAGGGTGATGCTCTGTACGGCCGCCCAAACGGCTTGGGACCGGTCGCCCAATTTCTCGCGGAGGCTCTTTTCCTCGACGATCGCCTGCGTGAACCCGGTGCCGTCCCGAAGCTGCAGGAAAACGATCTTGCCGGAGGACCGGAGGTTATGGACCCAGGCCTTAACCGTCACTTCCCCGTCCTTGTGCTGGGAAAAATCCTTGATGAATGTGGTTTTCATATGGAGAAATTATACATTAAATGCGCGATTTTGGACACCGCTTAACTGCCCCAAACCCGTTTCACTTCTTCCAGGGAATCGACGAACAGATATCTGCCGTGGCGGTTGCTTTCGCCTATAAAGGCCTGGAAATTCCGGCTGGACTTCCCGAAGTCGCCGATGATGGCGAGTCTTACCTGGTAGTTCGTGAACTTCTGCAGGATCTCGCCCAACAGTCCTGTTCCCAGGTCAAAAAACGATTTTTCAAAATTACTTTCCCTAAGTATCAGAGAATTATTGCGGACATTGGCCATGAGATCGAGCGCGTCTTGGACGTTTCTGATTATGATTTCGTCGGAATCGATTTCCGCGAATTCCCGGCCGCCCGCCTGGATCAGGTTGTATTTCATATTATTGCTTATTTGCGGCGAAAGCCGCGGCTACGCAATGCTTGCAGAACAAATCCTTGCGCGAAGTGCAGGAACATTTCCATCGCAAACCTTTCGGAGTGGAGATGAGCTGCACGGTCCGCTTCTCGCTGTTATTGACCTTAACCTCCGCGATCAGGTTGAAGGAATTGCGTTTGCTGAAATTGATCGTGCCGTCTTCAGAGATTTGTTTGCCCGAACGGAAGTTGGATCTTGAGGCCAATTCCTCCAGTTGTTCTTCCGTTACGAGCGTAAGAATAGGTTTCATTGTTTCTCTATCAGCCGTTTAATGACCTGCGGAGCGAACAGCACGACGACCAGGACTATCGGCCAAAGCCGGCCTTCCCATATCCTATAATCCGCAAGCATGTAGGCCCACGAGCGGTGCCCGGCGATGCCGATGCCGAACTCGAAGGCCAGAGTCAGCATAAGCCACAGCCCGCCCAAAATAAAAAGCTGCGGCAAGTTTAGAGGAAGCAGGCGGCTGCCCATCAGAAAGTACACGTAAAGCAAAAACACTCCCGATAAGACGACGCACCCGATAGCGTTGGACGCAAGCTCCCCCACTCTTGCCTTGTACCACATTTCCCGCAGCGTTCCGTTGATGATCGGCACGGGCAGGAACAACAGCCAGATGACGATGGCGCGGATAATCAAAGACTTGTTCATTGGATTAAAGTGGCGACCCATGCTTTCGCCCGCTCAAGTTCACCGCTCTTGAGCGGCCCCTCCTTGCCCTCCACGAGGAATCCTTCCGGCGGCGCCAGGATCGACCCTTTGTCGCGCAGAAGGCCGGAAATTTTCTCGGAGGCGAAACCTATGAGCTTAAGGAAAATGCGCCAGACAAAATTCATTTTGCCGGTATCCATCCGGGTATCGAAAGCGGCGGCTTTTATCCCCTTGAGGTCCGGCAGCCGGGACAGGAACGATAATGCGGCTTGGGTCGGCCGGCCGCCCTGGGTCGGCGAACCGACGAGCAGCATCTCAACGCCTGCAAGATCGGAGGCCTGGGCATCCTTGGCCATGAGCAGCGTGCAATCCGGCAAAGCGGCTTTCATCGCTTCCGCGATCTGCCTTGAGTTCCCGAACTGGGAATCAACCACGATCAAAACTTTCATATTTTTTTAGTTAGATATATCCTTAACATTCTAACGTAAAACTCCCGCAAAAGCCAAGTTTCCGGAATATAAAAAGCCCTGAACCTGAGGTTCAGGGCCCGAACGACTACCCGCCGAAGTCGATGTGGTGCATCACGAGGATCTGGGCGTGGAGTCCGAGATCGCCGAAGAGCTTGTGGACCTTCGCAACGAGCACGGTAGCCTCCATGACCTTCGAAACGTCAAAGACGTTCTCCAAACGAACCTCGTCGGTCCAGCTCAGCTCCGCCACTTCGACGCCCAGGCCGACCGGATGCCCGTGCATGTAGATATGCCGCAGTCCCAGGCCGTCGATGGCGTAGGGTTCGCCGTCCGCGATGCTGTCGAGAATCCGCAGGGTGCTTGAAGGCGCCTCGGTCAGGTCGATGTACCCCATCTTCGCCCCGACCCAGAGTATCCACTTCGCGTGGGTGGACATCACCTACTCCTTTCCCAACAGAGCGGCTCTTTCCGCCGGCGTCAGCTTGGCGAGACCCTGCTCACGCAGTTTGGCTTCCGCCTCGGGATCGATGGTGATCTCTATCGGGTCTGGCAGGAGGAAGTAGCGGCCGTCCTCTGTCTTGAGAGCCAGCCGGGGCTCCACGTCGCCATCTCTTGGCGACAGACCCCACCCGATGTCGTGGGCGCCCATCGCGGCCTTCCGTTCCGTAAGGTGGTAGGAATCGTCGATTCGCCTGCCTCTTCCTTCGGTCCGGTCCTCATAGGTGACGGCTGCGTAGATTCTGACCACCCGGGCCCTGATCTCCTCCCCTTCCTGCAGCGGCCGGAGACCTTTGTCATCTTTCTCGCTCATTGCTTCTTTTCCTCCCCTTCCTGGGAAAACAGTTCCGGCGCAAGGTGCCTCAGAGCCTCGTCCAGGGTCCGCGAGTACATCGCGCCTTGCGTCCAGGTCAATCGCTTGCGCATCCACGTGCCGTCGTCCCACTTCTTGAGCAGGTACACATTGGCCCCGCGGCGGCAGCTGAACAGCCGGTCATACCGTGCGGTCACCTTCTCCGCGAAGTCCGCTATCTTCCGCAATTCCTCGTCAGTGTAGCTTTCCTGCGCTCCGCTTACAGCCACGATCGAGATCCAGTCGGGGTTGTCCGGTCCCGGCCGATCCAGACCCCACGCCATCGAATTGGCCATGGCGCAGATTCCGAAGCCCATTCCGCCGCTGTTCCACAGCACCCGCTTCACCAGCTCTTCACGTGGCAGCGCAGACACATCCATTCAACGCTCCTTATGAATTCAGTTCCTCCGTTTTTTTGGCCTCATAGCATAGCGCAAAACCGGGCCCCGGGTCAAGGCAAAATAAAAGACCAGGGTTCCGAAGGGAAACCTGGTCTGGCAGACCCTGTGCACCTGCTACTTCGTGATCCTGAGGCCCGTGACGGGCGCCGGCCGCCTGGGATACGGATGGTAGTCCGGCTGGCTGTTCTCGCCCTGGGCGAAGACCAACCGTCCCTCGATCCTCGCGTTGTTGGCGAAGTATAGGCATCTGAACTTTCCGTCCGGCCCGTAACTGCTCCCCGGTCCCCAGACGGGATAGGTGCCGGAGAACTTCAGCGAGAAGCCGCTGTCACCGAACGGGGCGGTGCCGGAAGGACCATGGCCCCGGTACGTCAGGCGCACCACCTCGGCCTTGAGGATCTCGAGTTCAGCCTGGCCGGGATCGGGATTGATCGGCAGCGACAGGATGAGCCGTTTGGTCTGGCGGTCCAGCTGAGCCGTGAACCTGTGTCCGTCCTGGTTGTAGACGATGGTGGTCGCTTCGCCCGGATCCAGAGGAGCCTGGGCAAAGGCAACGGGCGCAAGAAGCGCACAAATCACGGCAGAGACGATCAGCAGAGGCTTCACTTGCACTTCCCTCCTTGGAAGATGTAAAAGCCACGAACGCTTAATGGTCGAAACCGCAACCACGAACATTATCATAAAAATTTAGGCCCGTCAACCCCGGGAACCCTCAAAAAACCCTCCTTAATCGGGTATTCGTACATTTGACTAAACCCGCTATTTTACCTATAATTTCTTATTGCTTGCGTAAGAAACAGCCGAAAGGAGGAAAACTAACAGTACGAGCGAAGGGTCCTTCTCTATTCTGATCCTGGGGCTTGTGAGGGCGGAACAAGGGAGAGGAGCGGGCATGAGGAAATTGATCGCGACCTTGGTTGTCCTGATCGTCGTCGCGGCCGGGACCGCGAACGCCAGTTCGATTTTCGTCGCCAACTTCTGCCCGGGCAACGCCAGCTGTCCGGCAGGAGTCACTCAGGCGAGCATCGCAGCCTGGGATTGGGATTCGACTCTGGATCCCAACGACTACGGATTGACCATCACGTTCGCCGGCGATTCGACCGCCCCGGCATACCTGGATGAATTCTCATTCAATCTCGGCGGCGTCGCCACTCCGACCGGCTACGAAGCCATCCCGACCCTGCTGTTTCCTCCGGGCAGCCGCTGGGTCACCTTCTTCGACAACATCTCCGCCAGTTCGGGAAGCTGCACTTCAAACACCAATCATTCCAACGAAGTCTGCACGCAGAGCGGTCCGGGGCTCATCGACTACGGCGCGCCGTTGCCGGGACAGACCCTGACCTTCAGCTTCTACGTCGACCTGGCCGGCGGACTGACGCTCGATGACGACACTGCGGTGAATCTGCGGGCGCAATTCCTGACTGCGGACGGCAAGAACGCCGGAATCCTCTCGCCCGACTTCCACTCAGTCCCCGTCCCCGAACCGGCTACCCTAAGCCTCCTCGGGATCGGCCTCCTGACTGCCGCGAGCACGGCTCGCCGCCGGCGCCGGCAGTAACGGCCCGTACTGGAACCTCTTTGGTAGGCAAAGCTTAACCGCTTATGCCTAAAGGCTTGCAGCAATCGCTGTAAGCCTTTTTCTGTTTCAAATTCCGGTTTTTATGAATTTCAACAACGGCGCGGTGCGAATCGCTATCCTTCGTAAGCTTCCTGCAGTTTGGCAATCTCGATTTTCTTCATCTTGAGCATGGCTTCCATGACCCGTTTCGATTTGGCGGGATCGGGATCGGTAAGCATCAGCTCCAGCGCCACCGGCACGACCTGCCAGGACACGCCGAACCTGTCCTTAAGCCAGCCGCACTGTCCGGGCTCCCCACGGTCGGTCAGCCTGTCCCACAGTTCATCCACTTCCTCCTGCGTATCGCAATTGACCACGAAAGAGACGGCTTCCGTAAACTTAAACATCGGCCCGCCGTTTAAGGCGGTGAATCTCTGGCTCTCGATCTCGAAATCCACGGCCATCACGGAACCGGCCGGCTTTCCCGAAACCCCGGCGCCCGCCTCGTTATAGCGCGAAGAGGAAAGGATGCGGGAGTTCTTGAAGATCGAGGTATAGAAGTTGACGGCCTCCTCGGCCTGATCGTCAAACCATAAGAAGGGCACGATTTTCTGCAACATATGTTTTTCCTTAGGCCAATATAAAATCAAAACTAAACCGGCGCGTAAATTGTGCAGACGAAAATTCAGGCAACCTAAATAGGCCTTTCGGGCTTGGGATTTAGTCGGGTAGCAATACAGCAAGAAAGCGGGCCCTTTGCAGGACCCGCTCTTTTTATTCGTCAATTTCTAAAAATCCCGATGCTTTAGGTCTCTTCAGGTTCCTCTTCTTCGGTTTCCGGGGAATTTTCGAATCCGGGCCGGGCGACCAGGAGCATCAGCAGCGCAAGCACGGCAAGACCGAGATAAGCCCAGTCCAAGAGACCGAGCCGGTCGGACAGGCTTAAGAGGATACCGAAGGCCAGGCCGATAGCGGCCGTCTTCCACGCCCACAGATGCCGGCGGCCCACGAAAAAGGACAGCAGCAGCAGAGCGACGCAGACGACAACGCCGACCGTTCCGTACAGATACCGGTAATCGGCCGAGGAAGCCTTGGGGTCGGCGAAAAACAGCCAGTAGGCGCCGAACCCGCCCCAGGCCAGGCCCAAAAAAGTCATTAAGCCGGTCGCGATTCTTACTCTCATTTCACGTCGGATTATTCTATCCCCTATTCTTCCAGCGAAAACGGCGGATACTGGTCCGTCAGTCCCAGCAGATAACCGTTGACCCTGATCTGCCACCGCAGGACACTCACGATGTAATCGAAGAAGCTGCGCGGGTAGCGGCCGGTGAACAGCACGGCGAACTGCGAGACGATCCAGACCAGGACCATGATAAAGCCCAGCAGCCACAAGACGAAGTAATGCGGAATCAAAAGCAGCATCTTCGGGAACATGAACAATATCGAACACAGGGCCAGCAGCCGGGAGGACTGTTCCGGATAGGTTACGGTAAGCGTGATCGGCCGGGATTCAAGAACCGGCGGTTGCGGAGTTGATGTTTGTTCCATAAATATGATTAATTTGTTACTGAAAGTGTAGCTCGCCTATTTCCTGGGGGCAAGCCCCGTGACGCGATCCTTTGCAAATCTCCAATCAAGGAAAAACAGCGCGGACGTAAGCAGGGCCGGACCGGAAATGCCCAGGTACCAGCTCCAATGGCGGTCAAAACCGATCAACAGGACGTACAGAGCGGCCAAGATCAAATAGAGCAAGGCCCCGGCCAAATCCAGTTTCCAGCTTATCCAGGCGACAATGGACAGCAACAAGGCCGGCACCAAGTGAAGAAAAAAAGCGAGGATCGTTTGCCAGCCGAAAGGCCCTTCGAACACGTCGAACGCGAAGATGGAAATGAACAGGACGAAGAGTATCGACAGCACCCGGGGCGACCAATATAGAATTTTACGAATCATATTTTTTGCGGCGGTATCTTTATCCTATTTCGATTTCGCCTTAGCCTGGCGGTTTATTTCCCGCCAATTCTTTTTGAAGTAATCCAGTTTCTTTATTGCCTGACTCACAAAACCCCTGATCAGTTTTTCGTCCACGTCTTCCTTTTTCGTAAACTCCAGCTTGCGGAAAAACACGCTGTCTCCCGCGATGAGGACTTTTCGCTTGTCCTCGAGCAGCCCGCCGAAGTGGAAAATGAGAGTCGTGCTCTTTTTAGTTTCGTACACCGCGCATATCCAGTGGTGATAATCGCCACCCAAGCCGAATGTCAATCTCCCCCACTTCATGGCTGAGGTGAGTTTTTTGTCGGTTCCTTCCACCGCTTTGACGACGGAATTAAAAATCGGTTTGGTCATTTATTTAAATTCCTGATAAGGACGATGGCGGTTTCGGCCACAAGCAACACCGAATATATCCGCACGTTGTACCTGGCCAGCCATTCCGGCAGATAGATGTCGAAGTTTGGCCGCCGGTCTTGCGTGTACTTTTCCGCGATCTTGGTTAAGGGGCACTTCCACCAGTTGATGAGGATGACGACGATCTCAAATCCCAAAAGCCCGGCCGGCACCCAGAACCAGGCGTCGAAGCGTCCGATGAACGCGAAATAGAACGCCAGAAAATTGCTGACGGTCATAACGACCCAGATGACGGTATGGATGACCTTGAGGAACCTGAGCATCGTTTTTAGGCCACCTGGGCGAAGGCCGCGCAGTAGTTGTGGCCGTACTTCTTGCTGCACTTTGGGCAGTAGGCGTAATGGAAGTAGTACTTCATCGCCTTTTTGCCCTGGCTGGCCAGATACTGATCCATCTCCTTGATCCATTTTGGCACGTGGTTGTATGGCCCGTCGAACACCCGGCTGATGAAGGTGCCGGTGAGTTTTACCATCTTGCCGCCCGGAACATCCTTCGTCACGGTCATGTTGATTTCCGATTTCCAGGAGGAAGGGTCATAACAGAGCATGAGAAAATCCTTGGGGTCGGGCATGGCCCCAGCTTCCTCGATTTTCTTGCACATTCTGGTGATTACCGAACCCATATTCACGGGGATATGCATGACCTGGAACACATCGTTCTGCATGAACAGTTTGTCCTGCCAGACGTGGGTTTTACCGTCCCACAGTGTCGTATCGAACACCGGACAGCAGACGGCCGCTACCGGGGTTCCCTCCGCGGTTTTGGTTTCTTCCATATAATTAGGGGTTAATTGCTTAGGTTTATTGTAGCACCGGCCACGGAAAAGAAAAACAAAGAAAAAAGGGCTTGCGGCAGCCGCAAAACCCTTGTATTACGTTACGCCCTCCTTGCCCGTGCCCGGGCGTGCTCCAGCCTTCGCAGAGTACGCTCGGTCTTCACGACCTGTGCCGGCCCGACACCGGGCATACCCTTGTACTGGACAATGATGCCGGTTTCCTTCTGAACCTCGAGTTCCCGCCCAGCCTGTGTGCGGGGCCTGATGCTTTCTGGCTTGCCTCGGCCACATTTGCCGCAGTACTCACCCATAGCAAGCGGCCCCGCCACTCCGCCATGGACCGTGCCCCGTTTGTATTCGTGTTTGCACTTCTCCGCGCAAGCGTCACAGGTCTGCCATTCGGACTCGGCCAGAGAGGCCACCGGCTTGCGGCAGATTTTGCACAGCTCCGGCGCCACCCGGACCCTGGGGCCTTCGAGCGTTTCCTCGTACTCCAGGTACAGGACACCACCCCTCTTACCGAACCAGATCCAGTCCCGCAGCGAGCGGACGATCTTCTCGTCCTCGTCGCGGGTCGCGCGCAGGACGATTTCCCGGCCGTTCAACAGGAACTTGAGGGTCATCCGGCGATCGTATGGTTCCCCGTGGTCGGCGCCGTCGCGGCTCTGATATTGGATTACCGAGCCGCGGACGACCGTGGTTGCGATCTCGCGGAGGACTTGCGCCTCCCAAACATCGCTGGCCGCAAGGACTACTGTTCCCCTCTCTTTGGACAAGTGCACCTAATTCCTCCTTGCTCTCAAGTTACCGAAACCCGAAGGTTTGAATAACGGCTTATTGTAGCAGTTCCGATTGCTCCGGTCAATGGCGGAATCCCGAAGATTTTGCGCTACGCCCGCTCTTCCATGAGCTTATAGAGTTTGCTCGTGGTGTTCCAGTTGCGGATGGTCATGCTCTTGTAGATAGGAAGCGCTATGACCCGCGACAGTTTGCTTTGGGAGGCTTTGGCAATAAGGCGCGAAAAATAGATGACCTGCCGCCCGGCTGTAACCTGATCCACGCCCGGCTTGAACGGGATGCCGGAAATCGCCTGCCTGACCGTAAGCGGTGATTTGAGAAAAATCACGTCATAGCGGTACTTGTCAGGTTTTACGCCGAACCCTTTAGGCGCGCGCTCAACCGCCTCTTTGACTTCTTCGAAAGTCGCCACTACCACCTTAAGCGGCAACGCCAGACGCTTATGGAGCGTCTGCTCGATCTTCTCCGTCAGCTTCGGAAGGCTCATTCTGGGAGCGCGGAACAGCACGTTGCCGCTGTTGATGTACGTAACGACGTCCGTAAACCCCGCCGCAGCGAAGCAGTCCTTAAGGTCCGCCATCCTTACGATATTGTTGCCGCCGATGTTTATGCCCCGTAACAGGGCCAAAAACTGTCGTCCTTTCATGGTATGAGCTTACAGCCATGGGAATTTTCCGCAAATAGCCCGCGCGACCAAAGAGGCTTGACCCTGGAAGGCCTGAGTGATATGCTGAACCACCATAGATTCGGCTGCATTTTCGGATTTTCCCGGCTTTCACAAACCTGTCGGAGGATGTTATCACGGAGGCGTCAGATGAAGAAGATCGCCGTCACCTGCCTGTCCGTCGTCCTGTCTTTGCTCCTGGGGGCCCTGCCCTCAAGCGCCCAGGCCGGAATCACGTTCGGCACGGGGTACGAGTACCTGCCGGCCTCGACCCTCTCGCTTCCCGCGGAGATGCGGACGGTCCCGACCAATCCCGCCGACGGCGGAGTGCGGAACCGGACTATCCCCGATTCGCCCTTGAGGATTCCCTCCGGCGGGATGCTCAGCTTCTCGGTCGCGCCGCAGGTGCGGATCGGCCCGCTCGTGCTGCGCGGCGGATTCCAGCTGCTCACCGCAACCGAAGTGAGGAATCCGGGGGTCGGCGACGACGGCCTCATCGAATGGGGCCAGTTCGCGAACAACGCCAACCGCGGCACCGGCACTTCTCTGGTCTACGTGAGCGTCGCGCACTCCCGGCTGACATACGGTCCGTTCTTCGAAGCGGAGATCGGCCATCCGGTCGCCGGCGCGATCATCGGCTACCGGAACCTGCACTACGGCCTGATTTACGAGAACGGCTGGGACCGGTACGACAGGCTGGAAGTCGCGAAGTCCGTCACGGGCGGCGTCGAGACCGGCGACAAGTACTTCGGCTTAACCTTTAGCCCGTTCGGCCCGGAATTCAGAGGGTTGGCCATCCGCGGGGTGGTCGGCTTCCGGAACAACAACGTGTACCGCCTCGAGACCGCGGAAGTCACCGAGGTTCTGGAAAGCGACAAGTACTTCAACATCGGCATCTTTTACCGGTTCGGCCGCAAGTGACCCTCCCGGCCTTTATAGGGCCAACCGGAGCTCCCTTAGGAACTCCGGTTTTTTTATTTTCCTCCCGGAATTGCCACCTTGACCCAACGGCAGCAAAATTCTATAATTATCGGTTCTGATGTTCTTTCGTCTGCCCAAAGGAGGGAGTCAATGGACAGTAAGACCGGTGAGATGCTGAGGCGTGACCCATTCGGGATGAACTCCATCCTCTACTACCGAAAGGATGCGAATTCGGATGCGAGTCGGGCGCTGCTCTACCTCCTGATCGCGATCGGGATACTGTTGCTCCCCATCCCGGAGATCCGGGTTAAGGGAATCGAGCAGTTCTTGACTATGAGGCATGCGGGGTGGCAGGTCTGGAAGCTGATCGGCATGTTCCTGATGCTCGGCGAGTGCTACCGCCAGGCAAGGCACTCTTACATCGGCTACCGTCTCGCCTACCTGGGCTTCAAGCAGCGTCTGCTGGAATTCGAGATCGGCCAGAAGGCCGCTCCGCTTTTGAGCCCAAGCCTCTACTACGTCCTGTTCAAGGACCTGCGGGCTTACGAGGACGAGCTGCGGGACTACATCCGGCACTACCGGCGCAATATCGAGAGCTATCTCCGGGAGAAGCGCTGGAACGAGCAAAACGAGGAGCTAACCGAAAGATTGGATAAGCTCCTGAACGACTTCGCAGTGGACGACGGAGAACGAGGGATAATCACCGAACGCTGGGAGAGCATCCGGAACCCCAAACGCCGGAAGCAGTACCTCGGCCTGCTCGAAGGCCGCCTCTCCTACGACCGGCTCTCGGCAAAACTTTCGTCTGTCGAGGCGCCTCAGGTAAACGGCGGCGGCAATGGCCGGGACCGCCTGAATGGGGACGCGAAAACGGACCGTCTCGCGCTTCTGGAAAATCACGCTTCCAGGGTGGAATCGGAGGAAAGCCGGAAGTACATGGAAGCTGCGGCAATGGCCGCCAGCAGGCACGAGAAAATCCGGCTGATCAAACTGGCTCTCCGGGCCGAACAGCAGACTCGCGAGGCGCCGGCCGAGGAAGCGGAAACCGAAACCCCGGAAGAGAAGCAGCGGATGCTCTCGGACGTACAGTTCCTGTCTCTGCAGGATCTGGCCAGGGAGCGTTTCAGCCTCACGGGGCTGACGCCGCCCCGGGTCAATCCGGTGATGGCGCGGGAGATCATCCTCGCCCTGCTTGCCCCCGGCAAGCGTGGCCGCAGGTTTCAGGCGGCTTACCGGGCCGAAGACACCCTGCGGGTCATGGTCCGCCGACAGTACGAAGTGCACCTCAGGAAACAGTTCGATCCCCGGATCTTCCGCGACACCCTATCGTGGCTGGTCAACGAATCGGTCCTGTTCACCAAGCCCAAGACGGACGAGCAGGTCTTCTCATTGACTTCGAAAACTCGCGGCAAGTCGGACGATGCCCGGAAGGTCATCAACGCCTTCCTGTCCTTCGACCGGTCGCTCAAGATCATGTAACAAAACCGGGCGCCCGCCGTCGGCGGCGCCCGGTTTTTGTTTTTGGTTTTTTTTTGTTCCTGGCCCGTTCATTCTCCTGTTTGACCCGGAACCGGACGATCTTCCTTTTGAGC
>JBLMZV010000045.1:0-4321 GCA_050259015.1 Candidatus Saccharimonadota bacterium | reverse complement strand
TTGAGAACCGCTTCATAATCGGTCCCGATTACAACAACCCCGCAAACAGCATCACGAACGCGGACCTGGCCGCCTGCGACAACGACACCGGATCGTCTTGCACCGACACGGACATCGGATTCACCTCCAACTCTGGCGCGCTTACTCTTACCTGGGGGACCAATATCCTACGCATCAAGGATGCTGATGCCAAATTCGCGCCGGGGGGCAATGTGACCGTCAACCAGTTCAACCAGTCAGCCGGGGAATTCAACGGAGGATCCGGCGCGATTGATTTGAACAACGGCAGCTTACTTTTATCCGGCGGGTCGTTTACATCCACCTCCGGCATTCTGACTATCGAACGGGATTTCACGAAGACCGCCGGAACCTTCAATGCGAACGGGGGAACACTGACCTTTGACGGGGGCGGCGCGTTCAACAGTACGCTGGCCTGCGGGGGCGCGACCTTTAATCTGGTCATTTTTTCAAAGGGATATGATCAATGGCTAAACTCGGGCAGTGTGACCATAAACGCCGGCTGCGTCATACCGCTCGGGGACAATCCCATTTCCTCCGCCGGGCCCCTGACCAACAACGGCCAGGTCATCGTCGGCGCTGGAACCTGGAAGATCATGCATCCTTACGGCGGCTGTCCCACCTGCGGTTATATCCAAAACGCCGGAGCAGACATAACTATTGCCGGAACCATCATCGACGTGGATGGCGGGGGATTGAAGCTCAACGGCGGCACGATCACATCAACGACGCTTACCGCATTGCAGGTGATGGGGGATCTGGATAACAACGGGAACGTTCTCCCAAGCGGGCTTAGCGTGACGTTGAACGGCTCCGGAGGAATGAGCTCCGCCTTAACCTGCGGCAGTGCCTCTTTCGGTTCGGTCACGATTTCCAAAACTTCGGACGGCTATGGTAATGTCCCGTCCGTCACCGTCAATTCAGGCTGTGTCATTCCGCTCGGAAACGACCCCGTCTCAAGAATGGGCAACCTTATTAATTATGGATCGTTGGTGGTTGGGACAGGGACTTGGGACGTTGGCCCTCCCTCTCCGGCCGCTTGTCCGACTTGCGGCTATGTTCAGAAAGCCGGCGGCAGCCTGTCTTTCCAGGGCACAAACATAACAGCAACCCTCGGCGGACTAAAGTTTGATGGCGGAACAATATCAGCCCCCAATCTCACTACGATTGCGATTGGAGGCAATCTGGATAATAATGGCAATGTTTTGTCTGACGGGCTGAATCTGAACGTAATAGGCGCCGGGGGCGCAATGAGCTCGACGTTGATTTGCGGGGCAGTGTCGTTCAATCTGGTTACGATTACCAAAACTCAGGACGGCGGAGGAAACGGCGCAGGCGTTACTATCGGTTCGGACTGCGTAATCCCTTTAGGCAATTCGGCAACCACGGTAGCCACGACTCTCACGAACAACGGCGCTGTCACCCTCGGAACGGGTACCTGGACAATGCGCAGCCCCTCCACGATTTGGGCATGCGACGGCTGCGGATATGTGCAAAATGCCGGAGCCAGCCTTACCACTCTCGGCACCGCTCTGGATATGGACAACGGCGGAATGGTTCTGAACGGGGGAACCTTAAGCGGGGGAGCGCTGACTTCGATAATCGTGGACGGCAACTTTAACAATAGCGGCAATGTCCTCCCGAACGGCCTCAATCTAACCGTGACTTCTTGGACGGTATGGGGTACGACCTCAAGCGTGCTGACTTGCGGCACTGCGACGTTTAGTTCTATCAACATCAGCAAAGACGGGACAGGGGCGACTTCGTTTGCCGGGGATTGCGCGGCCACCGGCAATCTGACCAGGACGGACGGGATCGTGGCTGATTCAGCCGCCCCGTACAAGGTCTCCATGAGCGGCGATTTTTCCATGAGCACCGCCGATGCCTTCGGCGGGCCAAATCTCACCCTTGAGTTTACAGGCAGCAACACCCAAACATTCACCCAGAACGCGGGGACAATAACGGACCCTGTCATTATCAACAAGGATGCAGGCTCGGTCACTCTCGCTTCCAGCGCAACTGTCGGAAGCATGACCGTGACCAAAGGGACCTTGGACCAGGGCGCTTCCTACAGCCTGACTGCGGCCGGGGTGACCATCGCCGCCTTGGGCGCCTGGACGAATAACGGAAGCGGTAACATTACCCTAAGCGGCAACGTTACGAATGCCGGGGCGGTCACGATCAACGGCTCGGGAGCCGATTGCGGACAATCCGATATTTCGATCACGGCTGCCTCCCCGGTTGCCTGGTCCGGAGAGGGGACCTTCAGCCTCTCCGACGTGGCCCTGACAAACCAGACGGCCGATGTTGCGATAACGGTGTATTCCGGAACGAATGTTTCCGGCAACAGCGGTTCCTGGAGCTTCTATGGCTGCGGGGGAAATCTCTCCCAGGCCGATTATCGCTGGTATGAAAATGCGGATGCCGCTACCCCCACTAACGCTTTAGCCGCGCTCAACGGGCCGGCGTCTGTCGGCAGCAACGAATCGGTGAGGCTTCGCATGAACATCAAGGCCGGTTCGGAAGCCATGGCCCTGGGATCGGAGAAGTTCTTTCTGCAGTATTCGACGGATACAGCCGGACCTTGGACTAACGTGACGGGCCTCGATGCTTGGTGGAATCCGGCCTGGCTTGCCCGCAAAAAAATAACGCTCGACAATTCCGCGGCCTCCGGCAGTCTCACTGATTTCCCGGTGGAGATATCCCTGGATTCGAACAGAATCGACTACGCCAAGACCAAGATTGGGGGAGCGGACTTGCGGTTCGTGGACTCCGACGGCAGCACAACCCTTGATTACGAAATCGAAAAATGGGACAGTGCCGGCACGTCAGCGGTTTGGGTCAAGATCCCGGTCCTGGACAATTCCGGCTCGGATTACATCTGGATGTACTACAATAATCCGGACGCCGCTGACGGGCAGGACGCATCCGGAGTTTGGAACAGCTATGCGAGCGTCTATCATATGCCGGACGGGGCCACTTTATCCGGTGCCGATAGTGTGGGGAACAATAACCTGACCAACAGCGGCGTGACCGCCGCCGCCGGCATAGCGGACGGCGGAGGGAATTTCGGTGGCAGCGCTTACATGACCAAAGCTTCGCCTGCGAACCTGCCGCTCGGCAGCGCCGGAACCGTAACCGCCTGGATCAAGCCGACAGCGTATGCCGATAGCAACTGGAATGGTGTCGCAAGTTGGGGCTCGCGGGGCTGCAGCGGGACATACTTGGCCACCGTTCGCAATACTGGGCGTCTGTCGTTCTCGACCTGGTGCTACGATTTCCTGCCGGACACCGGGCCGGCCGCGGCTCTTAATAATTGGAACTTGGCGGCCTGGGTCCTAAACGGGACTTCCATAACCACGTATCTGAATGGCCAGCAGGCCGGAACCGGAACTTTGGGTACGATGCCCAGCATTGTTTCCGGCCCCTTAAACATCGGCGCGACCGACAACCCTGGCCGGTACTTCCAGGGCGGCATTGATGAGGTTACCATCTCTCCCGCTGTCCGTTCCGCTGATTGGATCAAGGCCGAATACCTGAACATGACAGGAACCATGAATTCTTACGGTTCCGAGGAATCCTTTAACGGCTGGAGCTTCCGGAACAACCCTGCGGTAGCTGACGGCTCAACGCTCCCGTCCGCGATTCTGGCTTCATCCGAAGTGGCGGAAACATATCAGGAATCCTCACCCTCGCAACTTAATCCGGCTCTGGTTCCGGCAAACAGCGAAGGGGAGTACGACTTTTCCCTTAATCCGGCCAGGGTGCCGACGGGAACCTATTATTTCCGCGTAATAATCGAAGGGAACAGTCCTCTGCCTGCGTATCTCAATTATCCGGAAATTTCGGTGACCGTGGTGAGCCAGTCGCTGAGCCAGGGGACCTACCGCTGGTACGAGAACGAAGACCAGCTCCAGCCGACAACGGCGCTGGGGGAAGAGAACGGCGCGGCCTCATTGCCATCCGGCGACGCCGTGCGCCTTAGGATGAATATCGGCACCGTGGCCGACCTGCAGGCCGGGACCGAGAGGTTCAAGCTCCAGTACGCCACCGACACCGCCGGTCCATGGACAGATGTGGGAAACAGCTCCTGGTGGGACCAATCCTATCTCAACCGCCGGAAGATCACTTTCGACAACTCCGCCTCTGCGGAGAACCTCACCGATTTCCCGGTGATGGTTTCCCTGGATTCCACGACCATCAACTATGCCAAGACGCACAACAACGGTTCAGACATCCGTTTCATCGATCCCGACGGTACCCAGCTTAAGTATGAGATAGAAAAGTGGGACACCTCCGGCAC
>JBLMZV010000044.1:0-14037 GCA_050259015.1 Candidatus Saccharimonadota bacterium | reverse complement strand
TTGAGAACCGCTTCATAATCGGTCCCGATTACAACAACCCCGCAAACAGCATCACGAACGCGGACCTGGCCGCCTGCGACAACGACACCGGATCGTCTTGCACCGACACGGACATCGGATTTACCTCCAACTCTGGCGCGCTTACTCTTACCTGGGGGACCAATATCCTACGCATCAAGGATGCTGATGCCAAATTCGCCCCGGGCGGAGCCGTGACAGGCGCCGGCCTTCAAATCTCAAACGGCGGGTTCAATGGGGGTTCAGGGGCGGTGGATATCAACGGAACCCTCACCATAAGCGGCGGAAATTTCGTATCCACGTCCGGAACGATGTTCATCTCAGGCAGTTTCACCAAAACAGGCGGAAGCTTTTCCGCGAATGCCGGGGTTATCACTTTGGATGGCGGCACTGCCTCGGTTCTAACCTGCCAAAACGCTGTTTTTAATTCGGTGACTGTCGCGAAAAATACTTATAGCCCCCGAATAACCGTCAACGCCGGCTGTACGATTCCTTTGGCCGGCGACACCGCTTCCGGAATTTTTTCTATTTATGGCCGCGTCGATATCCAGACAAGCGGAAACTTCTTTGTGAATAGCGATGGTATGTTTGGCGATAACGGGGTCAATCTATATTCCGGTTCAACCCTCACGATACCGAGCCCTACGGCTTCATTTTCGGTCCGGTCAGATTTCCGGCTTTATACCGGCTCGACTTATTCCATGGCCGGGACAAGCCTGACCGTCGGTGAGACTTTCTATGACCAAGGAGTGCTTCCTTCCGGTTTAAATCTTACCCTCAACGGCAATAATGGCACCGATATGACTTGCGGCCCCAGTCTAAACTGGAATTTGGTGACCCTGAGCAAGGGGGCCGGCGCCCAGATTACGGTGAATTCCGGCTGCGTCCTGCCGCTCGGCACCAACCCGATTAGCACCGGGTCAATAACCAACAGCGGCCGCATCGACGTGACCGGCAATTGGACGGTGAGCTCTTACACCTCTTCGGGGGGTACGCTTAACATGACAGGGGACACCCTCACCATAGCGAACTATGACCTCATTTTGACGTCCGGTTCTTTTCCGGCCAGTGTCGTCACTCTTTTTGTTGCCCGCAGTATCAGTAATGTCGGAAACATGCTGGCAACAGGGGCCGATTTGACTCTTAATTCATCTGGCACCGGGGTGGTTACGTGCGGGACCAATTACAGTTGGAGCAAAGTGACGTTCAGCAAGGACGGAGCTTCGAGAGCGATGACCGTAAGCGCCGGCTGTATCCTGCCTTTGGGGACCGACCCTGTAAGCCAGGGGGCCATTACGAACAACGGGGAAATCGACATTATAGGCAACTGGACCCTCAATGGAAGCTATACTTCGAGTACGGCAGGGTCTAAGCTTATCATGACGGGAAATACTATCACCACCAACTACGGAGGGAATCTGTTCCTCACTGCAGGAACCTTTCCTGCATCCATCACTACCCTTAACCTCGAAGGGTCCATCGATAACTCCGGCAATCTTCTGCCGTCCGGGGTTGCCCTGACCCTGGATTCCGGCTACTCTTCGACGCTCACTTGCGGCACCAATTATTCTTGGGGATCCGTCACATTTAGCAAAACAGCCTACAACGACATAATCATCGTAAACGCCGGATGCATTCTGCCCCTGGGGACTGATCCGAGCAGTATAGGGGCAATCACGAACAGCGGCCGGATCGATATCATCGGCAATTGGACCTTAACCGGCAGTTATACCTCAAGCGCCGCGAGTTCGATCCTGACAATGACCGGGAACACGATCACGGTGTACAGCAGCGGCCTGACGCTGACTGCGGGAACCTTTCCCGCCGCTATCACCACTTTGAATATCGATGGTGTGGTTAATAATTCGGGGAACTTGTTGCCCAATGGCATCCTGCTTACATTATCCAGCGCCACCGACACCACTCTCACATGCGGCAATGCAGTGTTCAGCACGATCATCCTGAACAAGAACAGTGAGACTTCGGATTATTTGAATGTTGGCGGGAACTGCTCAATGGGGAATTTTACCCGGACCAGGGGAGTGATCAATAATCCCGCCTCGGCTTATACATTCAATCTGACGGCAAATTTGGCGGTGACCGGTACGGGTAATTTCGGTGGCGCTAACTTCGGGATCAATTTTACCGGCGATCAGGAACAGACGCTTTCCTCCACCGTTTCGCTCGCGGTAGCCATAACAGTCAATAAGACCGGAGGCTCCTTGAAGCTTGCCTCGCCCATCACTACCACCTCCGCATTTAACGTGGCTGCCGGTGTTTTTGATCTGGACGGAAGGAATCTTTCGGCCGGCTCCCTGGCCGTGCAAGCGACCGGGTCCCTGATGATGACAGGTTTGGAGTTAGTGCCGGTCCCCACGCTTGAGCCCGGTTCCACCGTAATCTACAAAAGCGAAGGGGATGGGGTAGCCGATTACATTCCTTTGAAGCAATGGAATTATCACAACCTGACTATCCAGTCCGGCGAAGATACAATCACGGACAGCGCCATTGAGTCCGTTTCCGGGGAGGTGGTCCACTGGGATCTGGATGAGGCCGGCCTTAACATTATCGATTACGATAACGGGATCGCGGGAACGGCCACGGCGACGACCAGCACTGTACCGGGGCAGTTCGGCAATGCCAGAAACTTCAACGGAACATCCTCCTCTTATGTCGTTTCCAACACCAGTTCCCTGATCGACTTTTCCGGTGCTCAGCCGCTTTCCATTTCCATGTGGTACAAGCCTACGTCCATTCCTACCGGTTCTGCTACTCACGCCCCGATAGCCTGGGGGGACGGCGGACAGAGCGCGGCAAGTATCGACAAGGCCATCCGCGTCAAATCAGACGGCAGGGCATACGGGTATCTCTGGGCCGGATCGGCCAAAGAGCCTGCCAATAACACTGTCCTCACTCCAGGCAATTGGTATCACCTTACTCTGGTCTATGACGGGGTAAATGGCTATATGTATGTCGGCGATACTGCAGGCTCACCCGTGGCCGCTACCTCGACCTTCAATCACGCTACGCCGAAAATCGTTCTGTCGGTGCTTTCCGGTACCACCTGGGTCGCCACTAATGGCGCGGTCGATGATGTCCGCGTCTTTAACCGGGCCTTGACCCAGCCGGAAGTGGCCAAACTCGGAACGCTCGATTTTGTAAGAACCCCTATTGCTTCCCTGGACGTGCCCGGCAACTTTACGATCCTTTCGGGACAATTCGAGGCTCCGACCCAGATGACAGTGACGGGAAATTGGAGCAACAGCGGAACCTTTATCGCCCGGGGCGGCAAAGTCGTTCTTAGCGGCACGAACCAAACCATTTCCGGCAGCACGGTTTTCAGCGGCTTCGAAAAAATCGCCGCCGCTTCGGACACCCTGACCTTCCCCGGTGACGCGTCCAAGCTTCAGACATTCACGGGGACCATGACCCTGAAAGGCACGACGGATAATCCGCTGACTCTCGCTTCCTCCAATCCCGGTACGCATTTCCGGATTGATCCGCAAGCTGTCCGTAGTATCGAGTACCTTAATGTTTCCTGGAGCGACAACATCAACGCCACGCAAATTGTCACTTCGGGCCGCAATATCACGGACGGCAACAACAACATCGGCTGGGACTTCTCCGTCATCTCCACTCCTGAAGTCGCGGCTTTGGCCACGATCATACAAGCCACCGACGGTTCCGGGCATTTAAGTTTTAACGTCACCGTAACCGATGGGGGAGGCGACAACACCAAACTTAAGGTCGAATATTCCGACGACTCCGGCTCGAATTGGTACGATCCGATAATTTTCGGCGTCACCCCTTCTTCCGGTTCCGTCGACTCCGATGACGCCCAAACCTACCAGATCGGATCCATCAACCCGATCGATACCTCCACCGGACCGATTACCCTCACTATTGCCTGGGACACAAAATCGTCCGGCAACGGCCACGGGTCTTTGGATGATGTCGACACGACCGGATTCATGGTCCGGGTGACGCCGAACGACAATAAGGAAGACGGGCTAACTTTAGCCTCGTCGGTATTCGATCTCGACAACCTAAAACCCAGCATTCCCGCAGATTTCGGGGAGACTTACGTCGGCGGCACGAAAATGTCATTTTCCTGGACAGCAACCACCGAGAACCATTTTAGCCATTATGAGGTCTGGTACGGGACGAACCAAGCGGACGTGGAAGGTAGAACCGGCACAGCCCAGGAATGGGATGATGCCGATGACGCTTCGCTTGCGGCGATTAGCTCCGCGGCGGCCACAGTCATTGATCTCGTCATCGATACTCCCTACTTCTTCAAGCTCTATCCGATGGACGTATTCGGGAACGCCAATCCGACCGCGACGCTTGCCATCTCCACCAACCGGCAGTTCGTCTGGGACGGGGGAGGGGACGCTGCGACCTGGAGCAGCGCCGACAACTGGGACACCAATATGGTTCCCGGAAACAATGATGACGTGATCATAGAAAGCACGGCAACGGTCAGTCTCGCGGCAACGACAACGATAAGGTCCCTTGTTTTGGGCAATACGGGCGGAACAGTAACGCCGACCTTGAATTTCGCCTATGATGCCCAGACCTTGGGCGCCTTAACCATAACCCCCGGCGACCTGACGGTTTACCCGGGCGCCACCATTACGCATACGGAAGGAACCACTGTCGCGGTCGGAACGGTTTACATAGACGTCCAGACAGGAAATGCCACGGTGGCAGGCAATATCGACGCAACTTACAAGGGATATCAGAGACAGGCCGGGCCGGGACACGGCACCACCTCTTCCGGTTCGCCGGCCGGACATGGCGGCACCGGCGCTTGGGCGACCGGACCGACGTATGATTCCATCACCGATCCGAGCCAGATGGGAAGCGGCGGCAACCATGTTAACAGGGTGACTCCCGGAGGCGGCCTGGTTAAGCTGAACGTGGCCGGAACATTCAACCTCAGCGGCAACATCACCGCGAACGGAAAATACGGCGAACAATACAGCGGCGTGTCAGGCAGCGGCGGCGCGTCCGGCGGCACCGTTAACATAACCGCCGGTACTCTTATGGGCAACGGCATAGTCGCGGCCATCGGCGGAGCAGGCGCTCCCCAGGGCGGCGGCGGGGGAGGCGGCCGAATCGCTGTCAGATACACGACTGACTCTTCCACCATCTCTTTCCGGGCTTTCGGCGGGCCGGCTTACGACAGCAGCTACTACGGAGTCAACGGCCACGGCGGGGCGGGGACAATCTTTAGGAAGGCCGCGGCGCAGACGTACGGCGAACTGATAGTCGACAACAACGACCAGGAGCCGTTCAATTATTCGCCGGACATGAACAACGGCAAGACTCCCGTCACCGGCACCATGACTTTCGATTCCATCACCGTAAGAAATTACGGATATTTGGATATCCAGCCCGGGGCCGATATCACGTACGGCAGTCTTGACTGGTCTGATCACGGCATCATTGCGGACAACGGCGGAAGCTTCGCCTTGTTTAATGCCAATGCCGACGTCACCATTCCCGAAACCGCCTATCTGGTCGCCAACACACCCAAGACTTTTCACAGCCTGATCATAAACGGGACCCTGACACACTCCGCCAACTATGACACCGCGGTCAATAAACTAAATCTTACGGTCACGGGGGACGCTGCGGTTTCCGCGACCGGCGCGATCACCGCTGATTATACAGGTTTCTGGGCGGCCAAAGGGCCGGGAGCAGGCGTCGCCGGCGGCGGCGCTGCCGGCGGCGGCGGTTACGGCGGAGCGGGCGGGGCCGGCACCGCGACAGCGGGGGGTGCCGCTTACGGATCGGAAACAGAGCCTTTGGATCTGGGCAGCGGCGGTGGTGTCGAAATCAGCGGCTGCTGGGGGGACGGCAGCATGGGCGGCGGCGCGGTCAGACTGACTGTCAACGGCATCTTTAATCTTCTTGGTCTAATTTCCGCCAACGGGCGCCGGGGCTGCGGCGCCGGAGGCATCGAAGACGGCGGCGGATCCGGAGGTTCCGTGTATCTTACGGTAAATACTTTGCAGGGTAACGGTTTGATTGCGGCCAATGGCGGCACGGGCAATGCCGCCGGAGCCTCGACCACCGGCGGCGGAGGCGGCGGCCGCGTGGCGATTTACTATGCCGCCGACCTTTCCTCGATCATTACGGGCGGCAGAATATCGGTCTTGGGAGGCAAGGGCGTCAACTACGGTTTATCCGGCACGGTTTACGTCCACGACCTGGGCAGTTTCGGACAATCCGATTATCGCTGGTTCCAGAACGCGGATAGCGTAACGCCCGGATCCCCGCTTGCGGCCATAAATACTTCAGCCAGCATCAACAGTAATGAGCCGGTGCGGCTTCGCCTGAATGTCGCCGCAAACGGCTATGAGATGTACGCGGGTTCGCGCAGTTTCAACCTGGAGGTCGCAACCGACCCGGCGGGCCCCTGGTCGTCTTTATGGTGGAATCCGTCCTGGCTGAATCGCAAGAAAATAACGCTTGATAATTCGACATCTCCCGAGGACCTGGCCAATTTCCCGCTCCTGATAGCATTGGATTCGACGAAGATCGATTACGGCAAGACGAAGGCCTCTGGCGCCGACCTGCGTTTCATCGATCCGGACGGTGCGGAACTCGATTATGAAATCGAAAAATGGGACACCTCGGGCACATCGTACGTCTGGGTCAAGATCCCGGTCTTGGACAAAACCGGCTCGGATTACGTCTATATGTACTACAACAATCCGTCCGCCCAAGCGAATGAGGCTTCAGCCGAAATTTGGGAGGAGTACAAGGCGGTACATCACCTGGAAGAATCCGCTGCCTGCCCTACGGTTTTCAATGATTCCACTGGCTTGAATGACGGGGTTTGCGGCGGAGCCCCAATCCAGACCGACGGACAGGTAGGCTTCAGCCGCTCGTTCAGTTCAACGACTTCGGATTTTATCGACCTTTCCAATAACGATAACCTCAAGCTTTCCCAGGGTTCAGTGGGCGCCTGGATCAAGACTTCCGGCGCGGGGACATCGTACCGGGGGATATTGTCGAAGGAGTATGCATACTCGATGTTTTTGCAGGACAATGTTTTTGTGACTTTTGACTGGGGCGGGAGTACCGTCCGGACAACCGGAGTGAATCTGGCGGATAACGCCTGGCACTACGTTTCGGAAACCTTCCAATCCGGAGTCGCAAGCGGCACCAAACTCTATATCGACGGTGAACCGGTCCTGACTACGACCATGACCGTCTCCAACCAAAATTATTCTTTGGAAATCGGCCGCGGCGGCGCGGCTGCCCCAACCCAGCTGTTTAACGGCGTCATAGATGAGGCCCGCGTGTCCGGCGCAGTCCGATCGCCGGCCTGGATCAAGGCCGAGTACCGCAATATGAAGGGATTGCTGGATACGGCAGGCACAGAGGAAGGATTCTCCGGTTGGAGTCCCAAGAACAATGCTTCCGTTGATGACGGAGCTGTCTTGTCCGGGACCCTGCTTGCCTCGTCCAATATCGCGGAGGCTTACCAGGAAAAATCCGGCTCGACGGCCAATCCCATCACGGTCCCTGCGGACGGAAAAGCGGAATATGACTTTTCGCTCAGCCCTTCCGGAGCCGAAACCGGCATTTATTACTTCCGACTCACCTTGGCTGGCGCAGTGCTTGACAGCTACGCCAATTATCCGGCGATCTCCGTCACGCATATCGAACAGTCGCTGAGCCAGGAGACTTACCGCTGGTACGAGAATGCGGACAGCCTGCAGCCCATGACGCCGTTGGCCGCCGAAAACGCGGAGGCGGCAATCGGACCGGCTGACCAGGCGCGGCTTCGGATGAGCCTGAGCGGATCGGCGGGTATCTATTCCGAACAGTTAAAACTGCAGTACTCTACCGATGTTTCCGGACCATGGCTTGATGTCGGAAACCCGGCTCTCTGGTGGAGCCACACTTTCAAGAACCGCCGCAAGATCACCTTCGACAATTCCGCCTCCACGGAAAATCTGGTGAACTTCCCGGTCCTGATCTCCTTGAACCAGTCTAATATCGATTATGCCAAGACTCACAATAACGGAGCGGACATAAGGTTCGTTGATCCGGACGGTACAGAACTTAAGTATGAAATCGAGAAGTGGGACTCTTCCGGTACTTCCTCAATCTGGGTCAAAATCCCGCAGCTTTCCAAGACCAATACCGACTACATCTGGATGTACTACAACAACGCCACGGCCACGGACGCGCAGACCCCGACTGAGGTGTGGGACGACAATTTCTCCGGGGTATGGCACCAAAGCGACAGCCAGGCGGACCCTAACGTGTCAGATTCAGTTGGGGTGACCATGGGTACTGCCCAGGCCAATACCGCCACCAAAGCCGTTTCGGGCAAGATGGGAGGAGCCCTGACTTATAACGGGACTTCGGACTACGTTTCTCTGGGCAGCGGCCCCGCGTTTACGCCGACCTCCAACGGATTCACGGTTTCAGGCTGGTATTCCTTTGACAGTCTTCCGCCTGCATCCTCAAGCAACCGGATGTGGCTGTCCGGCAAGGGAAATACGAATAATTTTGAGTGGGCCTTAAGCGTCAATAACTTTGCCGGTTCCTACGGCAAGTTTGTTGCCGGTGTCTGGTCTCCGTCCGGTTCTGGCGGCAACTTCCGCGGTTCGAATACGCTGCCGGTGATCAATACCTGGTATTACGTCACCTGGACAGTCAATAGCCCATCGAGCACTCCCGACATCTACGTAAACGGCATTCTGGACAACGACTCCACCGCCACAGCCGGCAGTACAGCCGCTAACGGCACAGCCGCAGTAAGGATCGGCAGTCGGGCGGATAATGCGGAACATAACCTTGCCGGTAAGGCTGATGAGTTCCGGATTTCCTCCATCAAGCGGTCTAATTCCTGGATCAAGGCGGAATTTTTGAACATGAACGGGCAGATGAACAGCGTAGGCGGGGAAGAAACCGCAACCGCGTGGAATTTTTACGACAACCCAGCAGTTGAAGACGGGAGCGATTTGAGCATTGCTCTGCTTTCCGATACCTCAACCACGGAATCGTACGGGGAATCAAACCCCACTCCGCCCAGCAAAAACGTTATACTCGCCGGACAGAAAGGGGAGTATGACTTCAGCGTTTCACCTGGCCTGGCCGTTCCGGGTGTTCAGTATTACTTCCGTCTGGTCAAATCGGATGACTCAGTTCTTGATTCTTATTCGCGTTATCCCGTCATCACGGTTTCCGCGCCTGCCTCCTCTTTGACCCAGGCGGACTACCGCTGGTTTGCGAACCTAAACGGCATCCAGCCGGGAACGGCGCTGGCGGATGAGAATGCCCCCGGTATCGTCGGGGTCCAGAACCAGGCGGTGAGGCTTAGGATGAACCTGGCGGTGGCGGATAATCCGCTTGCTGCCCAGGCCGCTTCCTTCAAATTGCAATGGAGCAATTCCCCGGTCGGGCAATGGCACGATGTCGCCGTCAACGGCACCGGTTTCGGCTGGAAATTCAAAGCCAACGCCGGGGCAGGGTCTGGAAATCAGGTGTCCTCCCTGCTCTTAAGCGCCTCGTCCGTCAAAGGAACCTACGAGGATAGCGGGGAAACCGCCGTCAATCCGGAGCAAGCCGCAGTCGGACAGAAGATAGAGTATGACTTCTCGCTCGACCCCTCGATCCTGACCTGGGGAGACAACTATTTCTTCCGGCTCGTGAAGAGCAACGGCCCGGAATTAAATTTCTATCTTAACTATCCATCGATTACGATCGGCGCAATCGTGAAAAGAGGGAACGGAGGGGCTGCCACCGCGCCGGTAGACAACGGACAATCGGGCGGGGGCACGCCGGGCCAGGGCGGTACGGGCCAGGGCGGGATCGGCGGCACGGACGGCGGTTCGGGCGGGGGCACGCCGGGCCAGGGCGGCACGGGCCAGGGCGGCATCGGGGGGAGTCCATAAAACATCGGATCCTCCGGACAGGATACACCCTTCGATTTTAGGAGATGTGGTACAATACAGTACACGCATAATCTATGAAGACAAAAATTCTACAAATTTCCCTGCTTCTGGTCGGCATGCTGCTGGGTTACTTGCTGAGCCAATATACCCAGAAGGAGAATCTCGCCTTCGGCCTGAAGCGCCAGGGCGAATATCAATTCATCAATCCGCTGTTGGATGTGATTGATGAAGAGGAATTTCCTCAGGAACTCAAGCCTTTCAAGAGCAAAGTGGAAAAAATTATTGGACAGCAAGTCGAAGCGGGAAATGCCAATCGCGTTTCCGTATATTTCCGCGACCTCAACAACGGCCCGTGGTTCGGGATCAACGAAAAAGACGGGTACCTTCCGGCAAGCCTGCTGAAAGTTCCGTTGATGATGAACTACTACAAAGAAGCGGAAAAGAATCCGGGGATACTCAACGATAAGATCGTCTATCGCAGATTGATCGACAATCTGGATCAGAGGTATAAACCGTCGCAGCAGGCGGAAGTAGGGAAGGAGTATACCGCGGAGGAATTGATAGAACTCATGATCAAGTACTCCGATAATAATTCGCTCGCTTTGCTGGTTGAGCATTTCGACGCTTTGGGCAAATCAAGGCTGGGCATCTTCAAATCCCTGGATGTGAATTTTGACCTCAAGCCGGAGTCGGAGATTTCGGTCAAGAATTACAGCACATTCTTTCGCATCCTGTTCAACTCGTCTTACCTAAGCCAGTACTATTCCGAAAAAGCCCTGGAGATTTTGGCGGATACCGAATTCGATTCCGGCATCAGACAAGGCGTGCCGAAAGAAATTGCCGTGGCGGAAAAATTCGGGGAACGCCAGGCCACCGAAGACGAGGTCAGTCTTCATGCCTGCGGTATCGTCTATTACCCCAAGCACCCATACCTGCTGTGCATGATGACCTCGGGGAAAAATTACGATCGTCTTTCCTCCGCCATCAAGACGATTTCGGAAACCGTATATGGAGAAGTGAAAAACCAGACAAAGGAGTAGGAACTTTCAGGATTTTTCTCTCCTTCGGTATGGACAAAGGGCGATAAAGTAAAGCTGGACAAGTTCCAGCTTTTATGCTATAATATATGTAATATAAGTTCTGAGTGTTTTGCCAAAATCAGCAAAAACTCCGAGAAACAAAAGAAAAATTTAATAAAATGGTTAGACGTCAGTCAACATTTTTGCTCGTCGAAAAAACCCTTTTATTTGGGTTTGTTTTTCTTTTTGCCTTAGCTGGCGCTTATCAGCCCAGCGAAGCGCCGGTTGCTTATGCAGACGGAACCGAGGGGGCCATGATGGCCTACGATGATTACACTGTCACTGACGTGCCCAAATTCCGGCTGTGGGACGGTTCGGCCTGGGGAGAGGAGCAGAGCGCCAATCCTGTCAACGGCGAAATCGCCCACATGACCTTGAAATACGGGACTACCCGGGACGAGACGATCCTGGTGACAAGCACGGTGAACGGGTTGATCCAAGCCCAGGTGTTCGACGGGACCTATTGGGGCGACGTGACCACGATTGCTACTCTGGCGGATACGGGCGGCGTAGACATCAGCATGACGCAGGGCCAGCCTTTTGACCTGGCCTACGAAAGCGTGAGCGGCGACGCGGTATTGGTCTATCGGGACGGCACGGCCGACCCCAACTACGCGATATGGAACGGGAGCGCCTGGGATAACAACGGCGGTACCGGATACAATATCGACGTGCCGACCACGGGCATTCCGAGAATGATCGAGCTTGAACGCGGACCCAACGACCAGATCGCCATGATCCTGAATGACGCCAACTCCGACGTTTACGGCGCGCTGTGGACCGGGTCTGCCTGGGACGACATGAACTCCGGGGCAGTTGAACCGGTGTGGGACGCGACCGCGGCGGGCGCGACCAAGCACAATGCGGACGTGGCCTGGGAGTCGTTGTCCGGAGACGCGCTGTTCATTTGGGGCGACACTACTCTGACGGATCACTACTACCGCACCTACAGCGGCGGAGTCTTAAGCGCCGCGACGCTCTTGGATATCGCCGCGCAGTCTTCCGGCGGCGGCGTTGCACATTGGCTCAACGTGGACGCCGATCCCTCCTCGGACAAGATAATGCTGGGAGTACTGGACGCGGGTTCCGAATTGAACACCGTGGAGTGGGACGGCAATGGCAGCTGGGTCACGCCGACGGAACACAGTTCGGCGACCGAAGACATTGCTGACCGGAACTTCGACTTGGTTTACGAATCATCGGGCAGCGCCGCGGTTTTGGTTTACGGCAACGGCTCGACGGTCACCCGCAAAAGGTACAGCGGCGGGTCCTGGACGACCCAGGGCACGGCCGGCGACGATACCGCCTATATCGATTTGGAACTGCAGCCTAACAGCGGCAAACTCCTGTACGCGGGATACGAAGACAACACCTCGGCCAGCGATGATTTGGTTACCGCCAACAGCGCGGGCGGGGGAGCAGCCTGGTCCGCCCAGTCCCAGCTTTGGACCGGGCCGGTCGCCCGGAACCTCGGGTTTGACCGCGTGGACGTGGCCACCCAAGCCTTCAACGGCTCTACCGAAGCGATGGTGGTATATGAAAGGCAGGACGCGATCACTTCTACCCCCAAATACCGCATCTGGGACGGCACCGCCTGGGGACCGCCCGCCGCGGCCAATGACGTCACCGGCGAAATCGCTCACACTGCGCTTAAATTCAACAGCAAACGGGACGAGGGGATATTGGTGACGCAATCCACCAGCGGACACATACAAAGCCAGGTCTGGAACGGCAGCGGTTGGGGGCCGGTGAAGACTCACCAGATCGTGACCGGCAACGGAGCCGGCGCGGACCAACAGGCGCTCAACGGCCAGTCTTTTGACCTGGCGTATGAATCGGTTTCGGGTGATGCGGTTTTGGTCTATTACGACAATACCGCGGATCCCAACTATGCGATCTGGAACGGCACCGCCTGGGACGATAATGGCGGGGCCGGGTACAATCTCGACGTGCCTACGACAGGTCAGCCGAACGTCATCGAGCTGGAGCGGGGACCTGATGACCAGATTGCCATGATCCTCGTGGATTCCAACATAGACATTTACGGCGCGCTCTGGAACGGCACCGCCTGGGACGATATGAATCCCTCCGGAGTGGAACCGGTCTGGGACGCCACCGGTTCGATCGCCACCAAGCATCCGATCGACGTGACCTTCGAAAGTCTTTCCGGGGATATCATGTTCCTCTGGGGCGACGCGACTCTGACGGATCACTACTACCGCACCTACAGCGGCGGAGTCTTAAGCGCCGCTACGCTTTTGGATATCGCCGCGCAGTCTTCCGGCGGCGGCATCGCGCATTGGTTGAATCTGGATGCCGATCCCTCTTCCGACAAGATAATGCTCGGGGTATTGGACGCCGGGGTGGAACTGAACACCGTGGAATGGAACGGCAACGGCAGCTGGGTCTCGCCCACGGAGCATACCTCCGCCGCGGAGGACATCGTGGACCGCAACTTCGATTTGGTTTACGAAACCCACCCCAACAATCCGTCCGACGCCTGGCTGGTTTACGGCAACGGCTCGACCGTGACCCGTAAAAAATGGGATAACGGGGCGTGGGGCACCTCCACCACCACCGGTGACGATACGGCTTTCGTGGAATTGGAAGCCCAGCCGCAGAGCGGCGCGATCCTGGCCGCGGTTTACGAAGACAACACATCCAACACGGATGACATCTTAAGCTTTCAGCTGACCGGCGGCGGCACCACCTGGAGCACGCCCAACACCCAGATATGGGGCGGACAGGTCAGGAATAACTACGGCTTTGATAAAATCGACATCGGGTACGAACGGTACGTCGGTCCGACAGTTCCCGGCGCTCCGACCATCGGTACGGCTACCGCCGGCAATGGCCAGGCAACGGTCACCTTCACTCCTCCCGCCTCTGACGGGGGATCATCCATCACCGGTTACACCGTAACTTCCACTCCGGGCGGATTCACGGGCACCGGCTCCGGAAGTCCCATCACGGTGACCGGCTTGAGTAACGGCACTCCTTACACCTTTACCGTC
>JBLMZV010000043.1:0-22493 GCA_050259015.1 Candidatus Saccharimonadota bacterium | reverse complement strand
TGGATCTCGAAAAGGTAATCAATGACCTGAAAGCCCAGATCGCACCGCCGCCCGCCAAATAGAAACCTTTCAAAAAACCCCGCCTCATAAAGAGGCGGGGTTTTTCTTTGGGCTCGTGTCTGAAATCCGGATCAAAAAAACCGCCCCTGTGCGTAGCGCGTGGGGCGGTTTTGGATATTCCTGATTTAGGCGGTGACTTCCTTGACCAGGGCCTCGAAGGCCTTGGGGGTTCTCACTGCCAGTTCCGAGAGCATCTTCTTGTTTAAGGAAATCTTCTCTTTCTTGAGCGCGGCCATCAGTTTGCTGAAGGTGGTGCCGTGTTCGCGGGCGGCGGCGTTGACTCTGACCGTCCAGAGAGAGCGGAAATCCCGCTTCTTGAGTTTGCGGTGGCCGTAGGCGTAGGAGTCAGCATGGAGCAGGGCTTCCTTGGCGGCGACGGCGTTGGTCCGGCGGCGGTTGGTGAATCCCTTGGTCCGCTTGAGGACGAACTTGCGGCGCTTATGAGCCGCCACGCCCCGTTTGATTCTTGTCATAGGTTATCTTGGAAAATGCTGGTTAATGATCTTAGTCGATGATAGCTTTCGTAAGCTTCCGGTAAGTCTTGTGGACGTCCTCGTCCCGGCGCTTGTTTTTGGTGGTGTTGCCCGATTCCCGGGAATTGAAATGGGCCTGCCCGGCCTTCCTTCTCCGAAGCTTGCCGCTTCCGGTTTTCCAGAAAGTCTTGGCGATGCGCTTGTTCGTCTTCTGTTTAGCCATAGTAACGGGATTTAATTCTTAATGATAGGGCCGATTATGACCGAAACGGTGTGGCCCATGCGGGTAGGGCCGGATTCGGTGACAAAAGGAGTGGTAACCATGGACAGGAACTTCTTGATCAGGTCAAACGCAAGATCCACATGAGCCTGTTCCCGTCCGCGCATAACCACGTCAACCTTGCACTTATTGCCTTCAGCCAGAAATTCGTTCGTCTGCTTGGCCTTGAATTCCAGATCGTGGGTGCCGATGCGAACAGTCAGCCGGATGCCCTTGATGGTCACTTTCTTGACCTTCTTCTTGGATTGCTGGGCCAGCTTTTCCTGTTGGTAGCGGTATTTGTCGAAATCAAGCAGTTTCGCCACCGGCGGGTTGGCGTTGGGGGAGATTTCCACCAGGTCGACCTGCCGCTCCTGAGCCATACGCAAGGCTTCGGGAGTCTTTAATATGCCGATCATTTTGCCATCCGTATCGATGAGTCTGACCTCAGCGGCGCGGATGTACTGGTTGATTCTGGTTTTCAATTAAGAGTTTGGTTTAATGGTTAAAAATCAATAGAATTATATTGATTTTTGTGCTTAACGTCAAGCCGAAACAAAAACAATTCCATGTCCCCGAAAAGCCGTTTCCGGGCCATGGAATTGGTGGAGCTTACGGAGTATCGCACATTCCAGGGCAGCGGCAAGCGTCCACAGGACGTTTGCCGACGTTCGCTGGTGCTCCTGCGGAGCCCCCGCTCACTCCTGCCCGAGTGCGAATATTTTTAAAATGGTGGAGCTGGGGAGTATCGCACTCCCGTCCGAAAGTTTCCGACCATCGAATCTACAGGTTTAGACCGCTTTGGTGGCCCTTCTGCCTAAAAACGGACGAAAGCGGCAGAAGGGTGTTTCGAGAAATATCCAACGTGCCGTCGAAACGCGCCGCACGCCTTAAGTCCCGAAGTATAACACCTGGAACCGGGTCAGGGACGAACCCGGACAGATGGGCTAAGGCTTAAAGTTAAGCTAAAGCCAAAGCAGGAGAGAACGCGAAAGCGCTCTTGATCTTGCTTACCAATGAATTGGCATTTATGAGTTGCCTGAACCGTTTTACCGGAGGATCAGGCTTGCCGGACCTGCATCGATTGTCAAAGATCTTCCGTCGAAGCTAAATCAGCCCCACGTCGCGGCTGGCAGTAATTCGGTCTACTTGCCGCTCCATACGATTCAAATGCCGACTAAGTCCTTTCCGCATTTTGAATCGGGTTCTCCCGCACATTGCAGGAGTCCAATTATCTTAACAAAAAAAGCCCGGGAAATCAAGGGTTAAACCAGGCGCGATACCGCGAAAATCAGGCCGACTCCCAGTATCGTCATGAGTACGGTTTTGATGGAAGAATTCTTGCTGTGCGCTTCCGGCAGGATGTCCGCCGCGCCGATATACAGCAGGAATCCGGCGAAGAAGCCCAGGTAGATCACCAGCAGACTGGAAGGGAACTTGAACAGCAGGGTGGAAAGGCCGCCCAAAAGCGGGGCGATGGCGTCGAAGAACAGGAATGTCAAAGCCTTGCGGTCGGTATTCTTGTGGGCAAGCATCAGGGATACGGTGTTGAGGCCGTCGGAAAAATCGTGCGCGATGACGGCGGTCGCCACCAGGATGCCGGCGGTTTGCGACAGCTGGAAGCCGAGGCCGATCCCGAAGCCGTCCATGAACGAGTGCAGGATCAGGGCCAGGGCGGAAAGGACGCCGACCGTCGGATGTTTATGGTCGCCATACGCGTCCTCGTGAGCGTGGTGGATCAGGAGCCACTTTTCCAGGATGTGGAAGACCAGAAAGCCTACGACCAGGGCCAGCATCGGCTTCCAGGTTTCGATTCCCGTCTTGCCGATGAGTTCGATGATTTCCGGCAGGACGTCGAAGGACACCACGGCCAGGAGCACTCCGGCCGTAAAGCCGAGGATCAGGTGGAGCCGGTCTTTGTACTTGAGGCTGACCAGGCCGCCCAGGAACGTGGATACGAACGTGAGGAGGGTGAGGATGATCACCATAGATTTTCGTTAAAGAGTCTTAAAGATGAAGCCGCGCGATTTAAGTTGGGGCACGGCCGATTCGAGGGCCTGCAGGGTGGCCGGCGCGTTCGGTCCGCCTAAGTGGAGCAACACGACCGAGCCTTCCTTCGCGTTCTTTATGATCCGTTCGCTGATCGCGTCCGGTCTGCCGTTGAAAGCGTCCTGCGAGACTATGTCGGCCCCGATCGGAGTCAGGCCCAAGCCCTCGACCAGCTCCCGATCCCGGCTGCCGCTGCACAGGCCGGGGAACCGGAAGAACTTGGGTGTCTTGCCGCTCATCCGGGAGAGCAGGTCCTGGGTCTTCACGATCTCCGCCTTCTTGTCGTCGTCGGACCGGACAGCCGGCAAACGATAACAGTTGTCCAGGAACGCCCGGTGGTCATAACTGTGGTTCTCCAGTTCGAACAGCGGGTTGCCGGCCAGTTTCCCGATCAGTTCCGGGTTGCTTTTCGCGAATATGCCGGTGACGAAGATAGTGGAGGATATGTTCTGCTCCTCAAGAAAGCTGATGATCTCCGGATCGTACCAGGTTTTTACCTGGCCTGCCTTTTGGCGTTCTTCCATCCCTTCGGTCATATCCGCGTCGAAGGTCAGGTAGATGGCGGAAGATCGGGCGGAAGGCTGAACCCCTTCGGTTTGGAGGGCTGCAGGCTTAGGCAGGAACGAAAGCATGACCGTAATCGCCGCTGTCAGGATCGTAAGAAACATCAGACCTTCTTTCTCATCAGCCGGTCGATGCGGCGCTTGGTTTCCTTGGTCTTGATCGCCTCCCGCTTGTCGGCCTGTTTCTTGCCGCGTCCGATGCCTACCTTAAGCTTGATCCAGCCGCGTTTGGTGTAAAGTTCCAGAGGCACGAGGGTCAGGCCTTTTTCCTTCGCCTTGCCGATGAGCCGGTCGATTTCCGATTTCTTAAGAAGCAGCCGGCGTTCCCGCGTCTCGTCGTAGCCGGCCAGGTCGGAGGCATGCTTGTACTTTCCGATGTGGGCGTTCCGGAGGAACGCTTCGCCGTTGCGGATGGTCACGTAAGCGCCCGCCAGGCTGACCTGGCCGTCCCGCACGCTTTTGACTTCATGGCCGAACAGCGACACCCCGGCCTCCAGGGTGTCTTCGATGGTAAAGCTGTGAAAAGCCTTCTTGTTGTCCGTCAGTTTAGCCATAGGTGCCGTTATTGTTCGTCTCTATTTTATCAGATATAATATGCTTAATGAAGAAGCAGATAAAGCAATTGGTTTTCGGAGCGATCAAGGAGCTGGGCATAAATCCCCAGGCGGATGAGCTCTCGAGGATCACGATCGAACGGCCGGAACCCGAGTTGGCGGATTACTCCACCAACGCAGCTTTGATTTTGGCCAAAACCGCGGGCAAGAAGCCCCGGGAACTGGCCGAGGCGATCGCTTCCAAGATCGCGTCCGGGTCAATCGGCAAAACCGAGGTGGCGGGACCGGGCTTTATCAATTTTCGGCTCTCGGACGAAAGGCTGCTTAGGAGCGTGCGCGAAATCGCAGCGCGCGGAATCGGGAAACCCAAAGTTGCCGGCGAGAAGATTTTGGTGGAATATTTCCAGCCGAACATCGCCAAACCGATGCACATCGGCTTGCTCCGGACGACCATCATCGGCGACGCCCTCAAGAGGATGCTCATGTTCCTGGGCAACACCGTGGAATCCGATACGCACATGGGAGACTGGGGCACGCAGTTCGGATTGCTGCTGTTGGCCTATAAGAAGTATGGCGACGGAGCGGTTATCGAGAAGGACCCGGTCAACGAGCTGAACAAGATCTACGTCAAGATCAACCAGGAGGCTGAAGCCGACTCGGCGGTCCGGGAGGCGGGCAAGGCGGAATTCGCCAAGCTCGAGCAGGGAGATAAGGACAACCGGGCGATCTGGCAGAAGTTCGTGGACATGAGCATGGAGAAGTTCTTGCTGATCAACGAGTGGATGGACATCCTGGCCTTCGAGCACCACTGGCCGGAGAGCTATTACGAGAATCTCATGCCTGCGATAGTGGAGAAACTTCAATCCTTGAACCTCCTGAAGGAGTCGCAGGGAGCGAAAATAGTGGATTTGGAGAACCAAAGCCTTGGCGTGGCTGTCGTGATCAAGTCTGACGGCTCCACGACCTATCTGCTGCGCGACCTCGCCACTTTCGTGTACCGCAAGAGTCTCGGATTTTCGCGGCAGCTTTATGTCGTGGATTCCAGGCAATCACACGCCTTCCGCCAACTGTTCGCCATCCTGAAGCTGATGGGTGAGATGAAGGATGAGGAGGGTGTCCATGTCGATTACGGATTCATCAGTTTCGAGGGCTCGGCCTTGAGCACCCGGAAGGGGAATATGGTGCTCGTCGAGGACGTCTTAAGGCAGGCGCAGGAAAAGGCGGCGGCAGTCATCGAAGAGAAGAATCCGGAGCTTAAGAACAAACAGGAAGTGGTCAAGGCGGTGGCGATCGGCGCCCTGAAATACTTCGACCTGTCTCACAACCGCCATAGCGATATCGATTTCGACTGGAACACCGCCCTAAGCTTCGACGGCAACTCCGGGCCATATCTCCAGTATACCTACGCCAGGCTTAAGAGCATCCTAAGGAAAGCCGGAGACGAGGCGGCTTCGCAGGCTCCGGACGCGGAGCTGGATCCGGCCGGCCGCCAGGTTTTGGTGCTGCTCGAGAATTTTGCCGATACCGTGGAAGAATCGCTGTCGGGATATATGCCGAACCTGTTCGCCAATTATCTATACGAGTTATCGGAGGCTCTAAACAAGTTCTACCATTCAAGCCCGGTGCTGACCGCCGAAGGCGATCTTAAGAAACTCCGGCTTTCGATCGTGGCTGCGGGCGCCAACGCGTTAGCCGAAGGCCTGAAGCTTTTGGGAATCACCCCGCTCGAGGAAATGTAAGCAGGTTGAGGCCCGAATGAAAAGCGCCTCTCCGCGCCGCCTTAAGGCGCGGTTTTTTCTTGCTTTACGGCAGGGGAAAATGTTATAATTAAGCGCAATCTTTAAAGGCTTCAAATCCGAGTATCAGTCGGAGCAGGGAAGAAGATTCCTTAAGCCGGCGGAAGAACGTCCCTTTATCAGGGGTGCCGTATCCCTGAAGGGATTAATAGAACCGCCCGGAACTTGTCCGTAAACAAGCAATCAAGGGCCTTAAGTCTTTTGACTTACGTGAACCGCGATGGTACCTTCCTCTCACCGGGAATCGCGGAATCTATGGGGCCTTTTTATATTTAGCAGGAAGCAATCTTATGGCGAATTTCAAACCGATCGATCCGAAACCGGATTTCAACAAGCTTGAGGAAGAGATCCTGAAGTTCTGGGAAGATAACGAAATTTTCCGGAAAACCCTGGATAAGACCCGGGACAACGAACCCTTCACGTTCTACGACGGGCCGCCTTTCGCGACCGGCTTGCCGCACTACGGACATATCCTTGCTTCGACCATCAAGGACCTGGTTCCGCGATACCAGACCATGCGCGGCCGCTTCGTGCGGAGGCGCTGGGGCTGGGATTGCCACGGATTGCCCATCGAGGAAGTGGTGGAACGGGAACTCGGCATCTCGGGCAAGAAGCAGATCGAGGAAGTCGGAATCGAAAAGTTCAACCAGACCTGCCGGAGCATGGTCCTAAAGTACGCCTCGGAGTGGCGCAAGATGGTGCGGCGGATCGCGCGCTGGATCGATTTCGACCATTCCTACAAGACCATGGACCGGGACTACATGGAGTCCGTCTGGTGGGCGTTCAAGCAGATTTACGACAAGGGCCTGGTTTACGAAGGCCGCAAGGTGTTGCTGTATTGCCCGCGCTGCGAGACCCCCATCTCGAACTTCGAGGTGGCCATGGACAACAGCTACAAGACCCTGAAGGAAGAATCGGTGACCGTGAAATTCCGGCTCAAGCCCGGGCAGAAGATCGGAAAATGGGAAACCTCGGACAGCACTTATATTCTGGCCTGGACAACTACGCCCTGGACTCTGCCGGGGAATGTGGCTTTGGCGGTGGGCGAAAATATCGAATACGTCGAGGCGAAGGTTGCCTTACCGGAGGGCAGGGAAGAGTTCTATATCGTGGCCAGGGACAGAGCCGAAGAGGTTCTGAAAGCGTCCGGCCTTAAATTTGAGATTTTTGAATCTTCTTACAGGGGATCGGACCTTGTCGGTTTGCAATATGACCCCTTATTCGATATCCCGGCGGTGCAGAACGATAAGGCGTTCAAGGTCTACCCGGCGGATTTCGTGACCACGGAAGACGGCACCGGCGTGGTCCACACCGCGGTCGTCTACGGCGAGGAAGACTATAATCTGGGCGTGAAGGTCGGATTGCCTGTGGTCCCGATGCTGGACGAGAAGGGAGTGTTCAACCAGAAGGCGCCGGCGTTCATCCAGGGCGTGTATTTCAAGAAGGCGGAATCATCGATCAGGGAAGACCTGGAGAAGCGGGGACTGCTCTTCAGCAAGCACGTATACGAACACGCCTACCCGCACTGCTGGCGCTGCGGCACGGCCCTTTACTACAACGCCATTCCCGCCTGGTTCATCAAGATTCAGCCGATCAAGGACGAACTCAAGAAGACCAACGCGGAGCAGATCAACTGGTACCCGGAACATCTCAAGCTCGGGCGGTACGAGAAAAGCGTGGAAGCCGCGCCCGACTGGAACATCTCGCGCAACCGCTACTGGGGCAATCCGATCCCGGTCTGGAAGTGCACGAATCCGGACTGCGAAGAGAAGACCGTGGTCGGCAGAATCGCTGACCTGGGATTAAAACGGAATACGTTCTATTTCGGGCGTCACGGCCAGGCCGAGAACAATCTCAAGCTCATCAACAGCTGCTACCCCGAACAGGTGAATTACGATCTGACGGAAGCCGGCCGGCAGGGCGCTTTGGACATGGCCAAGAGGCTTTCGGCAGCCGGCGGCGTCGATCTTATCGTCAGCTCCGACATCTACCGGACCAAGCGGACGGCGGAAATTGTGGGCGAAGCGTTGGGTGTGCCCGTGGAATTCGACGAACGCCTGCGGGAAATCAACGTGGGCATCTACAACAACAGGCCGCTTTCCGATTTCGACGCCGCAGTGCCCGTGTCCGACCGCTGGACCAGGGCGGCCGAGCAGGGCGAGACTTACGCCCAGGTGCAGGAAAGGCTTTTAAGCTTCATCCGCGAGACCGACCGGAAATACGACAACAAAAAAATCCTGGTGATCAGCCACGGCGACCCGTTGTGGGTCCTGCAGCAGTATTTCGGTTCGGAACGGGAATATCCCCGCTATGCCGATTCGTTTGAACTGGATGTCAGCATCGCGGATCTGCACCGGCCGTACATCGACGAGATAAAACTCAAGTGTTCCAAGTGCGGTTCCGAGTCCAGGCGGGTGCCGGAGATCTTCGATTCGTGGGTGGAAGCCGGTTCCATGCCGTTTTCGGAGTACCATTACCCGTTCGACCATAAGGCGGAATTCGAGCGCAGACTGCCGGCGCAATTCGTGGCCGAATACATCGCGCAGACCCGCGCCTGGTTCTACGTCATGCACGTGATCTCCGTGGTCCTGTTCGGGCGCGCGCCGTTCCAGAACGTGGTGACCACGGGCACGATCCTGGCCGAGGACGGCAGCAAGATGAGCAAATCCAAGCGCAACTATCCCGACCCGTGGGCAGTGGTCGAAAAGTTCGGGGTGGACACCCTGCGGTTTTATCTGATGAACTCGGTGGTGATGCAGGCCGACAACCTCAACTTCAGCGAACGCGACCTGGAGAACGCCTACCGGAAAATCATCCTCATCATCTGGAACGTCTGCAACTACTTCATCACTTACGCCAACGAGGCGGGTTGGAATCCGGCCGGCAATCCCTCAGGCGATGCCCTTACCGTCCTGGATCGCTGGATTTTGACGCGCAACAAGCAGCTGGTGGCCGAGGTGACGAAGTGCCTTGACGGATACGATACCGTGCGGGCCACCAGGACCATCGAGACTTACGTCAACGATCTCTCCACCTGGTATCTGCGGAGAAGCCGGGGCCGGAAGGATGCCGCTTTCTTCGGGACCATGCACCAGTCGCTTCTCGTCATGTCGCAGGTCCTCGCGCCGGTGACTCCGTACATCGCGGAGATCATCTACCGGGGCCTGAACGGGCCGGAACTGTCCGTGCACCTTTCGGATTGGCCGAAGGCGGAGGAACTGAGTCCGGAAGAAAACCGGATCCTTGAACAGATGGCGATCGTGAGGGAGGCGGCGAGCATCGGCTTATCGAAGAGAAAGGCCGGCAACATCCCGGTCCGTCAGCCTCTTGCCGGGATATGGCTGACCAGACAGGCAAAGGATATCGTCCTGGATCCCGACTATGCCCGGATATTGCTGGATGAGCTGAACGTAAAGGAAATCCGTCCATCCGCCTCTCCCAGTCCTTCTCCCTCAGCCAGCCCCGAAATCGAGGTTGAATTCGATATGAATATCACGCCCGAACTTCAGCTCGAGGGCCTGACCCGCAAGCTGGAGCGCCAGGTGCAGGAGATGCGCAAGAAGGCCGGGTTCAAGGTTGGCGAAACGGTTAATTTATCCTATGATACGGGTGACGATTCGATTAAAAAAGCCTTCGAGCAGTTCGACCGGCAGAAGACTTTCGTGGCCACAATCGCGGTCGGGCGCTCCGGGGAGATCCGGGAAGAACTGAAGATCGACGGCAAGGATCTCTTCCTGGGCCTCTCTAAAGTATGAAGTACCGGAAGCTCACCGGAGTAATCCTCAAGAAACAAAACTACAGGGAATCCGACCAGATCGTGACGGTTTGGACCGAACAGGCGGGCAAGATCCGGTGTCTCGGCAGGGCCTTGCGTTCCTCGAAGAGCAAGCTTGCTTACTCGATGCAGCCCTTAAGCCTGGTGGAGATCGAGGTCGCGGAAAAGCACGACCTGCCGACCCTGATCTCGGCCAAGAACCTCCGGCTGTTCCCGAATCTCAGGGAGAATCTGACCAAAACCGGTCTGGGATTCTTTGTCGAAGAGCTGATGCTCAAGATGACGCCGGACGAGCAGAGGAACGTCGAGGCCTATCGGCTGCTGGTAGGTTTCCTGGAATTCGTGGAGGCCGCGGAGGAAGAAGGAAATCTCCGGCAGGTCCTGGACTGCTTCATCCTGAGGCTTTTGTCCGCGCTCGGCTATTCCATCGAGCACGCCGCCGGAAGCTTCCGCATCCCCGACAAGATCGGGGAAACGGCGAAGGAATTGAACCGCATGGATTTCCCGCAGGCGGCCGGCCAGCCGCTTCCCGCGGACCTGGTGGAGCTGGTCCACAAGACCGTGGTGAAGTTCGCGGAATACATTCTCGAAAGAAATATCAAATCGAATACATTCTTAACCCAAATTTAGCATGTCAGAAGACCCAATCCTCGATCCGGGCATCCGCGACGAACTGCAGTCCGCCATGCCGCAGCCCAAGAAAAGCTATCTGAATAAATTCGCGATCATCGCGGCGGTGTCCGCCTTCGTCCTGATCGGCGTTGCGTCCTGGTTCCTGTTCGCCCGGCCCAAGGATGCGCCCAAGCCGGTGTCCGATCGGGTCGCGGTCGCGATCAAGGGCCCGGACAAGCTGTCCTCGGGAAATCAGACCACGTACAAGATCACCTATAACAACGGCGAGAATGCGGACATGACAAACGTGTCCATGGAGGTCTTCTACCCGCAAAACTTCAAATTCAGGCGATCGGAACCGGCGGCCAGCAACACCGGCGGCTCCCGCTTCGGACTGCCTGTATTAAAGAGCGGGGAAACCGGGCAGGTCCTGATCGACGGAGCCCTTAGCGGCTCCACCGGAGAAGACAAGGAAATCCGGGTGACGCTGCATTACATGCTTTCCAATTTCAATTCCGAATTCCAGGTCAGCCAGAATTTCCATACCACGGTCACCGCGCCGGACATGCTGCTCGAGATTACCGGGCCGATCGAAGTGACCAACGGCCAGGATACCACCTACACGGTAAGCTACAACAACGTCTCGGGCCAGGATTTCGATAACATGGGGCTGGAACTCAATTACCCCGATGGGTTCGTATTCACCTCGGGCAATCCGCCGGCCGCCAAGAACAATTCCTTCTGGAGCCTGGGCAAACTGGCCGCCGGAGCCAGCGGCAAAGTGGAGATCACGGGATCTTTTACCGGGGACAATGGCCAGGAAAAGATGGTCACCGGCAACCTGGGAGCGATCATCAATAATAACTTCGCGCCGCAGGTCACGGCCTCGGCCAGCTTTCGCATCGCGCCTTCGGCGCTGTCGGTTACCCTGTCGGCCGAGCCTAAGGACGTGATCCATCTGGGCCAGCTGATCAACTATACTCTCGATTACCGCAACAACGGGTTTATCGGAATGACCAACGTCGTCATCGCCGTGAACCTGCAGGGCACGGCGCTCGATCTCAAGCAGCTGCGGGCCAACAACGCGATCATCACCGGAAGCACTTTGACCTGGAAGTCGGCCACCCTCAAGGAACTGGCCCTGGTTTCGCCCAACAAGGCGGGCAAGATAATGTTCTCGGTTCCGGTCAAGCAGAACCTCACGACCAACATCAAGGAGCAGGCGATAACCGGATCGGTTTCCATCTACAGCGATCAGGTGACCAAGCCGGTGCGGGGCTTAGACGTGCCTCTTAAGCTTGCTTCGAATCTCGATCTTATCGTAAGCGGCGAATACGTCAGCGGCGCCCTGCCGATGCAGGTCGGGCAGCCCACCCTGTTTTCGCTGACCTTCATGCTGGTCAATTACAGCAACGACCTGACGGACGTTCAGGTGGACGCCTCGATGCCGCTGCCGGCCTCGGCCTGGAAGTCGGTGATCGTGCCTGACTCCGAAAAAGATAACGTGATCTTCGACCCCAACGGCAACAAAATCCGGTGGAAAGCCGGCAACCTGCCGGCCTTTACCGGGAAGTACACTCCCGCCCGGACCGTAACCTTCCAGATCGAGGCGGTTCCGGAGGTTTCGGACCAAAGCCGGATTATGACCCTGATTTCCGACGTTTTCGCCTCCGGACAGGACTCCTTCGTTAATCAGGCCGTAGAAAGCAAAAAAACGGCCGAGGTGAAGGTTTCGGACCTAAACGACGATCAGGTCGATGCCAAGGGAGCGGCCGTCAGGTAGGGCAGAATTTAGCGAAACCCGCCAAAAGGCGGGTTTTTTGCTGCAGGCGTCACTTTTCCCAGGTTCGCCCGTAATATATAGCGAAACCTTAACCGCAATCGCATGGACGGAATTTCGGACAACAGGAAACGGAGGATCGACGCGCTCGGTGTCTTCCTGGCGCTGCTTCTCACGACCGCGGCCGTGGCAGGCGTTTCTTTGGCCATGCGCTGGTGGCTCGTCCTCGGATAACTTCTCCGCGTGGTACAATAGAAGTGCAATTTTCGAAAAAACAATGGACAACAAGGAAACCCAATACATCCGATCGTGCCAGCGGGGAGAGTTGGAAAATTTTGCCGGCCTCTATGATTTGTATGTGAAGAAAATCTACAGCTTCATCTATTACCGCACCCATCACACCGAAACTGCGGAGGATCTGACCAGCCTGACCTTCACGAAGGCGCTCGAGCACATCGGCAGCTTCAAATCGAGCAAGGGGACATTCTCCTCCTGGCTCTACCAGATCGCGCGGAACACGATCACGGACCATTACCGGCAGCGCCGACCGACTTCGGACATTGAGGACGCCTGGGATCTGTCATCGGACACCGATATCGAGCGCGACGTCGACCTGCGGGCGAAGCTCGCGCAGGTCAACCGCTATCTGCAGGGTCTGCCTGCCCAGCAGCGGGACATCGTGCTGATGCGGGTGTGGGACGGCCTGTCCCACCGGGAAATCGCCGAGATCCTGGGAATCAGCGAGGCGAATTCCAAAGTGATCTATTCGAGGACTCTTGCCAAACTCAACCAGGCCGTCGGAGTCGCGGCGGTCATCACCTTCTTAATGATAAATAATTTAGGATAAATACATGGATATCAATAAACGCATCGAAGAGATTCTCGCTGATCTGTATCGGATCGAGCCGGAATTCAAGAAACAGGAACCGCGGCTCAAGCGTCTTTTGGCCGAACTCTTGAGCGTCCGCCCGGACGTGACCTTGGACGACGAATTCGTGGCCGGCCTAAGGCACCAGCTTTTGGCCGCCGCCCGCGAGATGGAAAGCCATCGGAAAGCCGGCAGAAGCCTATTGTCGCTCAGCCTGCAATGGACGGGCAGCGTCGCGGTCATGGTGGTGGTGGTCGGTCTGGCCGCCTACTTCTTCTACGGCAGCGGACAGAATAAGGATCAGGACGCGAAAAATCTGCTTGCGGCCAAGATGGAAGTGAAGGCCGTCGGCACGCAGGCTTTCGGGAATCTGAGAGACGTGGAATTGGCGGTCGCGACCGGAAAAGGCGGCGGCGGGGGTGAAGCCTCGTCCCGGGATGCTTCGGCTACCGCGCCCCAGGCTTACGGCATGGGCGGCGGCGGATTCGCGCCGGACATGGTGAGCTTCAAATATACCTACAAGGGCGAGGATTTTACGGTCCCGGCCGCGCAGATGGATGTGTACAAAAGGGAAAAGGGCCTGCCTTCCGGAGTGGACGCCTCTTCGATCCTCAAGAATCTGGACTTCGGAATCCTGAACGCCGGCAACTTCGGGAACCTGATGGTGCAATCGCTGAATCTCGCCGAAGATAAGGACTTGGGCTACTCGATCTACGTGAGCATCCCGGACGGCGCGGTCTCCATCGGACAGAATTGGGCCAAATGGCCGACCGTGGCCAAGCTTTGCGAAACCGAAGGCGGCAGCGAGGCGTGCTTCCGGGAGCATCAGATGAAGCTTGCCGATATGCCCGACGATGCCACGATGATCTCGATCGCCGATCAGTTCCTTAAGGATCATAACATCGGGACCGAGAGCTACGGCGAACCTTTCGTGAACAACTATTGGAAAGCGGATTACGAGCGCGCCCAGGATAAGTCCATGTACTTCATCCCGGACACCGTGAATGTCGTCTATCCTCTGAAGATGGACGGCAAGGAAACTTACGACGAGGGCGGCACCCGGATCGGCATGAACGTCATGGTGGACGCGAGGCTCAAGAAGGCGGCCGGAGTTTCGGAATTGACGTCCCAGCGCTATGAGAGCTCTTCTTACGGCACGGAAACCGACCAGAGCCAATTGGTGGCCATCGCCGAAAAAGGCGGCTACCACGGGGGATATTACGAAACCGGCGGCCGGACCGTCAACGTGGAATTGGACACTCCGACACTTGCGTATCTGAAGGTCTGGCAGTATAACAGCGATACCACCAACGAGCTGCTGGTTCCGGCCCTGATTTTCCCGGTCACCAAAACATCCGATTCATCCGTCACTTACCGCAGGAACGTGGTGGTCCCCGTCATCAAAGACATCATCAACAGGGACGAAAGCCAGCAAATCCAGCCGCCGATCCGGATCCTGCCGCAAGCGGTCCAATAACTTTGACCAAAAAGACTCCGCCTGGACCTCGGGGTCTTTTTGTTTTTTGGCGCGGGGTTGACCTTATCTTCCGGTTGCGATATATTGGAGTGCCGAAAAAGGAGGGCTATGATGCTTAAGGAGCTGGCTGAAGTGCAAGTCACCCTGACGGTCGTGGTTAAGGATCCTGATCCGTTGTTTCAGAAACTATCGAAGCTGGCGGCGGACAGCAATTTGACCTGCCGGAACGCCGATGCCGATTCGGGACTGTTTTTTGGGACGGAAAGCGGCGGCAGCTACGATTGGGACTTTGCGGGCGGCATCACGGACGTCCAGTCGTTCCTGACGGCGGTCTCGCGGATGGAATGACCGCCGGCTGGGGGGTCCCCTGACGGTTCAACCGAAGTTGAACCGTTTTTTGTACGTATTTGAATGCCTATTCAATTATTTGCATATTTTTTTCAGGCCCTGGCAACAAAAAACTCCCTTGCGGGAGTGTTTTGTGATTGCGTTTTACGGTTTGATGTAAGCGAGCGGATTGACCGATACGCCGTTTTTCATGATCCTGAAGTCGAGGTGGATGCCGGTGACTCCGCGGACGCGGCCGGTGTTGCCCTGCTTGGCGATGACCTGGCCCTTCACGACCTTGTCGCCGGCCTTCACGTACAGTTCGGAGGCGTGGCTATAACGGGTCTTGAAGCCGTTGCCGTGGTTGATGACGATGGTGTTGCCGAAGCCGTTGGATTCCCAACCGGAGCTCTCCACGATCCCGTCTTCAGAAGCGTAGATCGGGACCTTCTGGCTGTTGGAGATGTCGACGGCGGGATGACGTTTCTGGTAGCCCTGGGTGATGGAACGGGTCGCGGTCGGCCAGAGGAAGCTTAAGGCCCCGGCGACGAAATCGCCGGTGCTGACCGCGGTACGGCTGACTTTGCCGGAATCGTTCTTCACGAACTTCGGGGTGGCCGGTTTGGCCGGCATGCTGACGGAATCCTGCGGCACCACGAGGATGTCTCCGACCAGAATATCGTCAGGCAATTCGATGTCGTTGATGTCCAGCAGGTCGTCCACGCTGATGTTGTACTTCTTGGCGATGCCTTCCACGGTGTCCCCGGATTTGACGGTATAACTGATGCCGGTCGTGGGCAGGATGGTCAGTTTCTGTCCGGGCTTTAGGATGCTGCTTTGGTCCAGCTTGTTTTCGATCATGATGGTTTGCGGAGAGATGCCGAAGCTCGATGCGATGCTGATGATCGAGTCGCCCGGCGAAACCTCGTAAACCGTCTTGCCGTGATGGAGGAAGTTTTCGGTGTCGGCCGGATTGGTTTTAACGATGACGTCCTCCTGAATGGTGGTCGGATTGGAAGTGTCCTTGGTCGCGTCGGAGGAGGTCAGGGTGGCGGGGTAGGCGGAGGCTGAAGCGGTGGCGACCCACTGGTCGGCCTTCGCGAGGATCGTGGTGGTGCCGGAGCGGGAGATCAGGGTTTTGTTTAAGCCGACGCTCTTGATAAACGAAAAAATCACGCTCTGGTCTTTTGTTTCCAAAAGGTTAGCGTGACGCGAAACGGAAAAATTGACGATGAGTCCGAAGACGGCGATGCCGAGGATCACGAGCTCCAAACTGAAGCGCGCAAAATAATCCCCGAACGACAGAGGCAGCAGCGACCGGGTATGTAAGGATTTGAACGGATGGATTGTGAATTTGCTGTTTGCTTTCCAAGACTCTTTCAGGTTCGATGCGAAAGAGGTAGTGCGATGCTTGATCGATGTCAAGTTCCGGAAGGATCTTTTGGGGGTGCCGGAACCGGTGGAAATCTCTGGAATAACTGCTCCTTGATAATCCTGATCATTCATCCGCTGCTCGGAAGATCGGAAACGGACAAGTAGGGCGTTTCGATCGCAACGGAAGTTCTCAACAGACGAAATCTCAGGTTTATTGATAGGAAGAAACAACTTTCTCACGTGCCTCTGATGTTATCAAAACCGGGGTCAATAGTCAACACATTAAGGGCGGTCATTTGTGTATACGCCTCAAAAAAGGCGGAAAAACAAGGAGATTATTGGGGAGAATATCCACAAATTGCCCAATGGGCGGCCAAGATGTTTCCGTTAATGTATAATTATACAGATGAAAGAGATAAAAGGATTGAACGAAGCGCAGCTGTCCGCCGTAAAAGCCCCGATGGGGCCGGTTTTGATTTTGGCGGGCGCGGGTTCGGGCAAAACGCGCGCCCTGACCATGCGCATCGTGTACCTTATCAACAAACTCAAGATCAGCCCGGAGAATATCCTGGCCGTGACATTCACGAACAAGGCGGCGGGGGAGATGAAGGAACGGGTCCGGGCCCTGCTCGGCAAAAAAGCCGCGCCGCCCACCATGGGAACCTTCCATTCCCTCGGCGTCCGGATCCTGCGCGCCGAAGGAAAGCTTCTGGGTTATGGCGACGAATTCCTCATCTACGACGACGACGACCAGGAAAGCCTCCTAAAGGACGTGCTGCTTAAGATGAAGATCGACCCGACCAAGTTCAAACCGTCGCTGTTCGCCCACCTGATCGATCGCGCCAAGAATCACCTGGAGGGGCCCGACGACATCGACGAGGGCGACAAGCCGTTCAGCAACATGGCGCGCAACGTGTACCGCGAGTACCAGGAGCAGCTCAAGGAAAACAACGCCGTCGATTTCGGCGACCTGATCATGCTGCCGGTGGTGCTGTTCCAGCAGCATCCGGAAGTCCTCAAAAAATACCAGCACAAGTGGAAGTACCTGCTGGTGGACGAGTATCAGGATACCAACCATACCCAATACATCTTCACGAAACTTTTGGCGTCCGGCCATCGGAACATTTTCGTGGTCGGCGACGACGCCCAGGCCATCTACGGCTTCCGGGGGGCCAACCTCCAGAATATCCTGGATTTTGAAAAGGATTATCCGGAGGCGGCCATCATCAGGCTGGAACAGAATTACCGCTCGACGTCCCAGATTCTGTCCGTGGCCGAGAAGATCATCGCTTTAAATCCCAATCAGCACCGGAAGCGCCTGTGGACGGAGAACGACAAGGGGACCAGGCCCATGCTCTATCACGCGGTGGACGAGATGGCCGAGGCCTGGTTCGTGGTCAAGAAAGTCATCGAACATCAGGACGGGGCGCCGGAAGAGCTGACGTACGTCAGCGAAGACGAGGATTCGATCTTAAGCCGGGTGATGAGACATTCCAGGCTGCGGGGATCCTTCCCGAAGCTTAAGAATCGGAAAGGCCTCAACAATTACGCCGTCCTTTACCGCACTCACGTGCAATCCCGCGCCATCGAAGAAGCGATGATCGAAGCCAATATCCCGTACCAGATAGTCGGCGGGCTGAAATTCTATGAACGGCGCGAAATCAAGGACGTGCTGTCCTATCTGCGCCTCCTCATCAGCCCCAACGACGTGATCAGCCTGAAAAGGGTGATTAACGTGCCGCCCCGGGGCATCGGTTTGAAAACTTTCGGGATGCTCAAGGACGTGCTGGTGGAAAAGGACGACGAGAAACTGGCCAAGCTGTTCGTCGATAAGCCGGTGATCAAGAGCTTCTTCGAGATTCTGGATGCGATCAATCGCACCGAAGCCGAAGCCAATCTCTCCGACATCCTAAAGCAGGTCCTGGCTCTCACGGGTTACGAAAAATCGATCCGCGACGGCAGCGAAGAGGGCGAGGGGAGATGGGAGAACATCCAGGAACTGTTCAACGTCGCCTCCATCTACAAAGCCCTGCCCTGGCGGGAAGGACTTAACAAATTCCTGGAAGAGGTCGCGCTCATGACCGACACGGACGAGCTCGACGAATCGGCCGACCGCGTGACACTCATGACCCTGCATCAGGCCAAGGGTCTGGAGTTCGACGTGGTGTTCCTGATCGGGCTGGAGGAGGGGATACTGCCGCACGCCAGGTCGATCATGGAAGCCAAGGATGTGGCCGAGGAGGTGCGTCTGGCTTATGTGGGAATCACCCGGGCCAAGAAGCATCTCTATCTGGTGCATGCGATGTCCCGGAAACAGTACGGCATGCGGAACGAATCCATGCCGTCGCGATTCCTGCGGGCCATCCCCGAGGAACTGCTCCGGGTTTACGAGGTGGACTATTAATCCAAATTCCGTGCAACTTTCAGAAATCGAACGAACCAAAGCGCGGCTTAAATCCGCGGGACTTAAGCCCAAAGAATATTTGGGCCAGAATTTCCTCATCGACGAGGAGGCGTTGGCGGAGGCGGTCGGAAGCGCCGGCCTGACGGCTAAGGACACCGTGCTGGAGGTCGGCCCGGGTCTCGGGGTGCTGACAGAGAAGCTGGCGCAGGAAGCCGGCCGGGTCGTGGCCGTCGAAAAGGACCCGAGACTCATGGGCCTGCTTCGGGCGCGGTTCAAGCCCATGAAGAACGTGGAGATCGTTCCCGGGGACATCCTCAAGTTCCATGTCGCGAAAACGATCCCGGGGGCGTACAAGGTAGTCGCCAATATCCCTTATTACCTGACATCCAAACTCATAAGCGTCCTTTTGGAGCAGGAACACCGGCCGGAACTTATGGTGATTATGGTCCAGAAGGAAGTGGCCCAGCGGATCACGGCCAAGCCCGGGAATCTATCCATCCTGTCCCTGTCCGTCAATTTTTTCGCGCAAGCCGAGATCATAAGGCTGGTGCCGAAGGAGAGCTTTTGGCCGAAACCGGAAGTGGATTCGGCGATCATCAGGATCAGGTCGAAGGCGACGCTGCCGGATGTGGACCGCAAATTCTTCTTCCGCCTGCTGCATTTGGCGTTTTCCGGCAAACGCAAGCAGATCCACAATACGCTGGGGAAAGCATTGGACATCCCCAGACCAATGCTTGACGGTATCCTGTCTTCGCTTGGTTTGGATTCCACTGTCCGGCCGCAGGAATTGTCCTTGTCGCAGTGGCTTGAGCTGACGGGGAAATTAAGCGGGCGACAACAGAAGAAATAGACGGATTTAACCGAAATGACGAACAATTTTGGATAACTGCATAAGCGAATTTTTTTTGAGGCTTCAACAAACGGCTTTCGTTACAGAAGCCGTTTTTATTAACACCTCTTGTGGATAAAGCATAATTTGATTGCTTGATAATTGCTTCGTTTAGGATAGAATGGCTATACGTTATTTAAGATAGGAGATAACTTTGAGAAAATTTTTCTCTCGCAACCGAAGATTCATGTTCGTGTCGTTAGCGATTCTCATGGCCACGGTCATGGCAGGAGACCTGACCGTGAACAGCGCTCCGCAGGCTCTCGCGTCCGGAACCGGCGGCGGCCTGAGAGGCGAATACTTCCTTAACATCGACCTTACCAATTCCAAACTCGTGAGAACGGACCAGACCGTCAATTTCGACTGGCACAAAGGCTCGCCCGACGGAAGCCTGCCGGCCGACAACTTTTCGGTCCGGTGGACCGGACAGGTGGAACCGATGTACTCCGAAACCTATACGTTCTACACCATCGCGGACGACGGCGTGAGGCTTTCGGTCAACGGCCAGAAACTGATCGATAATTGGAGCGATCATTCCTGGGTCGAGAATTCGGGAACCGTCGCGTTAAATGCCGGACAGAAATACGACATCACCATGGAGTACTACGAACGTACCGGTTCTGCGGTGGCCAAACTCTTATGGTCTTCGCCGAGCCAAGCCAAGGAAGCCGTTCCGCAAAGCCAGCTGTATGCGGCGACCGGATCATCCATCCCTTCGACTCCCGCGCCTTCCACTTCAACCGGCACCGGCACGCCTTCCGGCACCGGCAACGGCATCCGCGGCGATTATTATTCCGACGCCAATCTTCAGTCCCTGCGCCTGACCCGTCCCGACCAGGGGGTCAACTTCGACTGGGGTTCCGGTTCGCCTGATCCTTCCTTGCCGGCGGACAACTTTTCGGTCCGCTGGACCGGCCAGATCGCGCCCAAGTATTCCGAAATCTACACTTTCCGCACGATCAGCGACGACGGCGTGAGGCTTTGGGTCAACGGCAGCGCTTTGATCGACGATTGGACCGACCACGCCCGCAAGGACGACTACGGCTCGATCAGCCTGGCGGCCGGCCAGAAGTACGACATCAAGATGGAATATTTCGAGAGGGGAGGCGGCGCCCTGGCGCAGCTGTATTGGGCCTCGGCCTCGCAGGCAAGCGAGCTTATACCGGGCTCGCAGCTGTTCTCTTCCGTGCCGAATAGCCAGTCCGGGACAACCGCTCCGGTCGTGAACAGCCCGGTGGTGACCAACAATACCGACAATCCGTTCTCGGGCGCCAAGCTTTACGTCAACCCGAATAACGATCCCAAGAAGTGGGCGGACGCCAACCGTTCAAGCCGGCCTTCGGACGCAGTGCTTATGGATAAGATCGGCAACCAGCCGGAATCGGTCTGGCTGGGCGACTGGAACCCGAACCCGCAGCAGGACGCGGCCAACTTCACCAATACCATCGCGGCGCAGGGCGCCCTGCCGGTGTTCGTGCTCTACAACGTGCCTCTCCGCGACTGCGGCAGCTATTCCGCGGGCGGCGCGCAGAGTCCGGATGCCTATCGGGCCTGGGTCAGGGGCGTCGCGGCCGGCATAGGCAGCCGGAAGGCCGTCGTGCTTCTCGAGCCGGACGGACTCTCGAACATCGACTGCATGTCCGCGTCCGACCAGGCGACCAGGATCAATCTGCTTCATGACGCGGTCCAGACGCTCTCGGCGGCCGGCAACATCTCGGTGTATATCGACGCGGGCAACCCGAATTGGATCCCGGCGGACGTCATGGCCAACCGCTTGAAAGCGGCCGGCATCGACATGGCCCGGGGATTTGCCCTGAGCATCTCCAACTTCATCACCGACCAGCAGAACATCGACTACGGGACCAGGATCTCGCAGCTGACCGGAGGCAAGCATTTCGTGGCTGAACGTTCACGCAACGGATCGGGGCCGACTCCGGATGCGCAGTGGTGCAATCCGCCGGGCCGCGCCCTGGGCCTTCCTCCCACGACCAATACCGGTTCTTCCCTGGCTGACGCCTTCCTTTGGGTCAAGGGACCCGGAGGATCCGACGGGCAGTGCAACGGCGGTCCGGCAGCGGGCGTGTTCTGGCCGGATTATGCACTGGGTCTGGCGTCCCGCGCCAACTGGTAAATAGACTGATCAAAACACTCCACCTGGAACGGCGGAGTGTTTTTTGACGCGGAGTAAATACTCAAGCATAATTGATGCAGCATTAAAATCCCGGACATATGAAATTCAAAACCGTATGGGTGGGTTTCCTGCAGGCTTTGGGAGTGGTCCTTTATACATTGCTGGTCGCCTGGGTATTGAAGAACGCCAATACATGGTTCGGACAACAGGATAAATTTTTGTCCCCGGTGGCTTTCCTGCTGACGTTCGTTTTGTCGGCGGCGGTAGTCGGCAGCCTGGTCATGGGCCGCTCGACCCTGCTTTATTTGAATGGAATGAAGAGAGAAGGTGTTATGCTATTCGTTACCACCGTGGCCTGGCTGGCCGTGGGGGTGGTAGTGATCTTCCTGGCCCTGCTTTAGTTTGAAGGAATAACCGAAACCGAAAACACCCTTTCTTACGTCCGGGTGTTTTTTGACTAAGGCCCGAGGAAAATGACATAATTAGGAGTAATTCTGCATATTGCGCCATGTTTAGTGCCCCCGTAGTTCAATGGATAGAACAGGAGACTTCTAATCTCCTGATGTAGGTTCGATTCCTGCCGGGGGTACCAGAGATGGCGGGATTACGGCGGTCTCTTAGGTGCTTGGCTATATCGGTAAAGTACACCACACCGGTTCTCCCTGAATGGAACGACAAAAAAACGCCCCAACGGGCGTTTTTTTATGACTCTTTATTTGTCCGGGTTTTGCGTGGGACCGGTTCCCGAAATTTCCTGGCGGTAAGCGAAGTACGAATAGGCGAACGAACCGACCACGCAGAGGATTATTCCGGCCAGGAAGACTCCGGTGCCGATCGCTTTCGGCAGGAAGGGCGTGACGATGACCACGACTCCGAAGAAGGCCATCAGGCGGCCGCCGACCCTGTGCGTCCTGTTCCAGACGTTTTCGGAGGATAGCGTCCAGGGCGTCCGGATGCCGATAAACCAGTTCTTCTTGAGCTTTCCCATATAGTTCCCCAGAAGAATGAACAGGAGGCCTATGAGCACCGGGATGACGATATTGATCTTTACCGCATGGCCCAGATTGGCATAGCCCGAAACCGCGAAGACCACGAACAGCAC
>JBLMZV010000042.1:0-7060 GCA_050259015.1 Candidatus Saccharimonadota bacterium | reverse complement strand
CGATCCGATAGCTCACATCAACGTCGCTCTTCACGCCGGCTGCGTCTATCTGGTAAGCAACCGGTTTAGTCATCCGGAATTCCTGGCCGCCGATCGTAAAAGAAAGTTCGCCGGATTCAACGAGCTTAAGCTTGCCGCCTTCGATCGCCAATCTAATCTGGCTTGGGTCCCCGCCTGGTTGAGTAGTGAAGACCTTTTCGATCTTTCCGCCATACGCTTTAAGAGTAGCGCCGGTGCCTGGCCAAATCTCGCCCAACTCCACTTCCTCATAGCTCGGAAGGGAACTTTTCCATTTGTTCATATCCGCTCCGATGAACGAAGACACTTTGGTGGCAGCGGGCATGTTCCCCTTCGGCGACAGCCCGACAGTCTCCCCTGTTTTGTCTTTGAACTCTTCCGTGAAATAGTAGCTGGTGATCTTTTCCTCGTTTGTCTTGTCGGAATTCTGGAGCGCGTAAGAAAGCCCTTTATCCGTGACAAACACGGAGCCCGAAGAAATCTCCGCCTTGAACTTCACCCGCTCGTCCGCAATCTGCCCCTCGTTCTCCACGAACGGTATGCGCAAGTCGCTTAAGGAAGCCTTGGCCGGAGCGGCGGCTTGGGCAAATTCTGCGGAGATGGAATTGACGCGAAAAGGCGCGGCGATTGCCGCGGCCATTATGATCAGGAAAATTGCGAATACATGAGGGTGCTTGAACTTGCCATGGCTCAGAAATCGATTCTCTGCATTTTTTGAAAAAATGCTCAAAAACCGGGCATTTATAGAAATTCTCTTATACCAGCGGACTGCAATATCTCTCAGCATTCGTTTGTTTTTTTGTTTTTTTGCAAAAAACGAAAAACTTTCGTTCCCGCGTATAAACGTTAGATTGTTGTTTGTTTCAGAAATGCACTATAACCTTTGTATTCATTATAGCAAAATTCGCGGAAAAAATCAAGAACAGGTCCGAAAAAAAACCAGTCAGTTTGGCTGAGTGGTTTTTGTCTGCCTCCCCATCTATAACGTCGCCACTCAAAGCATTGGCGTTTCCCATTATCTACTCCTGTATCGTATTGTCTTTTTAATTGGAAGCGTCATCTTCTATCCCGATTTGATTCTGGCTGCCTGTATCGGTCTACGGTTGGGTTTCTTCAGGTGGAGTCGCCGTATCAGAGGTGGTGCAAGTCGGCTTAATCAACAGTCCGAGCGAGTTTGCCCGGTCAGCCCTGGCTTTATCGATGGCGGCAGCGCGCTCTGCCCTGGCCGCCTTCATGTCTTCCTGCCTTTCCCTGGCCGCGGAAAAATCCGCTAACGCCTGCTCCAGCGCTTCCCGGAAAGTTCTTTGGATTATAGCCGTATCCTCTTTTTGCCTTCCGAGGGGCTGCGCCAGGCAGACCGGAGAAGGCGGAATACTCTCCGCAGTCTCTTCTTCCGGCTGTTGTTCCGGTTCAGTCTGATCCGGCTGTTCAGTCTGGTCGGTTTGTTCAACCGCTGGCGTTTCTCCCGATTGCTGCTCTGGATCGGTCTGTTCAGTTTGAGCCGCCTCAGGTTGGACTGCCGCCGGCTTGTCATAGGCTATGCTTGCGGAAGCCGCCTCCGAAGAAGCGCCTGAAGGGTTATAGAACTTTGCGAAGACGGTATACTCCTCGCCCGAAGCGCATTCCGCAGTCCCCCGGCAGATGTCCCAAGCCGTCTCTTCAGCAGGAAGATCAAACTTCACGGCATCGGTAAAATCGGATGAGTTCGAGACTGCGACCTGATTGGCATCCGTGCCGGCGTTGAAAGCAAGGTGTACGTCAGAAGTAACAGTAGAGGCTTCTCCTCCATTGATGGCGATCTTAAAACCGCCGTCAGGCGGAACCAGAGGGACGGGAACCAGATCCTCCGCAGCCGAAGAATCCTGAGACGGATTTTCTGCGGACGCAATTTCCGGGTTGTCGCTTATCTCGATAGACTCCCCCGCTACGCGTCCGATGTATTTTTGGAGCGGATGGTTAAATGTCAGCAGTGAGCCGGCCCCGACAACGAGCGCCAAAGCCGAAAGAACTATCAACTTTGTCTTTAGTCCTAACATTTGTTTGTTTTTGCTAAATTTTTTTTATTTTTGTATGCAGAACGAAATTCAACAGCCCGATATGTCCCTCAACTCTCTTTAATCAGGATTTTTTGTTTTTGTTTCTCTAGAGTTTTTTACTCTATATATATTATATCAGAAATTCGGGAAAAAATCAAGACTACACTGTAACATCTGCGCAAAAATATGAACGATGCTTTCCCCTTGTCGCACAATCTGTTAAGATTACTTCCGTAAGGACTTTCTAAACATGGAAATCAAAACCAAACTCGACCGCTGCCATATCCAATTTTTGGAGCACCTCGAAATCGAGAAGAACCGCTCGCGTTTGACGCTGCGGAACTATGACCATTACCTGCAGCGCTTCATCGCCTTCTGCAAAGAGTACGGCGTGACCGATCCCAAGGATATCGATCTGGAACTGCTGCGGTCGTTCCGTCTGTACCTTAACCGTCTGACGGAAGAGGGACGGACGCTCAAGATCATCACGCAGAATTACCATCTGATCGCCATCAGAAGTTTTTTGAAGTACCTGTCCAAGCGGGACATCCCGACCCTGGCTGCGGAAAAAATCGAACTGCCCAAGACGCCGAGCCGTAACGTGGAATTTCTGGAAGTCGAGGAGGTGGAACGGCTGATCGAAGCGACCGACCAGGAAGACCATAAGATCACGTCGCTCCGCGACCGGGCGATTCTTGAAGTCCTGTTTTCGACCGGCTTGCGCATCTCGGAACTGACAAGCCTTAACCGCGGAAGCATGAACCTCAAGAAAGGCGAATTCACCGTCCGCGGCAAGGGCGACAAGCTCCGGCTTGTGTTCCTCTCCCCTCGCGCCATCCAGGCGGTCAATAACTACCTGGAACTCCGCGACGACAACTCGCGGGCGCTGTTCATCCGGCACGACGAGAAGATATCAGTCGAAAAGCAGATCGAGTCCATGAGCAAAAAAGCACAAGGCCTCACGCCGAGAAGCGTCCAGCGCATCATCAAGAAATACGCAAAGCTGGCAGGCATCGTAAAGAAGATTACCCCGCACACTCTCCGGCATTCGTTCGCGACCGATCTTCTGGCCAACGGCGCGGACCTCCGGTCCGTGCAGGAACTGTTGGGGCACGCCTCGGTGTCCACCACCCAGATCTACACCCATATCACAAACAAACGCCTGCGCGACGTCTACGAGAATTTCCACGACGCCAAAAACAAGTGATTTGCTTCATTCCCGCCAACCGTTTATACTGACCTGAAGAGTCCGGATCCTTACCAACCCTCAAGGGGGTGTTCATATGGGGAACATCGTTTTGATCGTGACCGACAAAGCCGACGACGATGTCATCAACGTCATCGAAAACGTGGTCGAAGCGCACAGCGTCATGATCATCGTGAATACCGGCTGTGCGCTGAGACGGGCCCTGGAAATCTGGAAGACCCTCAGGCTTATCGTAATCGTGGCTCAAGGCCCGGAAGACGAAGATGCCTGTCAGATGTTGACGATGTTCAAACTCAGCACGGAATTGACCCAGGTCCCGACCGTGTTCTACTCCTCGGATTCGGAGGAAGACTGGAGCCGTTGTCCGAAGTGCGGACAGATGACGATGGACGACGATGACGATATCGGCGTCTCGCCGTCGCCTCCCAAACCGAACTGAACGAAAAAGGCAGCCGCCTGAAGCGGCTGCCTTTATTTTTTTGGAAAAATTTTTACTGCGCGGTTTCCTGCACGGCCACCTGTTCCCGCCAGAGAGCGGCATACAGTCCCTGTTCCGCGAGTAATTTGGCATGGCTCCCGACCTCCACTATCCTCCCCTTCTCCAGCACGTAGATCCGGTCCGCGTGCGAAACAGTGGACAGACGATGGGCTACGAGGACGCTGATCAGATTGGGACGCGTCTTGCTGATCTCGCGGATCGTGGCGCTGATCTCCTGCTCGGTGAGGGAATCCAAAGAGCTGGTCGCCTCGTCGAATATCACGAGCTCCGGCTGCCGCAGGAGCGCCCGGGCAATCGCCAGCCGCTGTTTCTCTCCGCCCGAAAGCTTGAGGCCGCCCTCGCCTACCCTGGTATCCAGGCCTTCACCGCCGCGCTGGATGATAGGCAGGGCCGCGGCGGCGGTCAGCGCCTTGAGACACTCGTCATCGGTCGCCTTGGGACTCGCGAACAGCAGATTTTCCCTGATCGTCCCCGCGAACAGCTGCGTGTCCTGGGAAACCAACCCCATCCTGGACCGGATGGCTTCGAAATCGATTGTCTGGCTTTCCTTGCCGTTGAAGAATACCCCGCCGCCCGACGGCTTATACAAGCCGACCAACAGTTTGATGAGGGTGGTCTTACCCGCGCCGGACGGCCCCACGAAAGCGATCGTTTCGCCTGCCTCCACCGAAAAGTCGATTCCCGAGACCGCCATCCGCCCCGATTCGTAGCCGAACGCCACCTTCCGGAAATCGATCCTCACGATATTATCCACCTTCACCGGATGCTCCGGCTTCACTTCGGGTTTCAGCCTGAGGATCTCTCCCAGCCGGTCAAGGCTGGCGCGCGCCTCCTGATACTGCGTCGCCACTGTACCGAGATCGGACAGCGGATTGAAAATCGCGAACGAATAGAACAGCAGGCTGAAAAACTGTCCGAGCGTGATCTGATGCTCAAAGATGAGCCACAGCATCAGAAGCATCAGCGACGAACGGAGCGCGTTGATGATCGTGCCCTGAATGAAGCTGAACCGCCGGACGAGCACGATTTTTTTTAGTTCAAGCTGCAGGATCTTGTCATTCACCTCGTTTAAGCGGGTTATCTCCTGCCGTTCCAATCCCAGGCTTTTGACCAGTTCCACGTTCCGCAGCGTTTCGGTGGTCGACCCGGCAAGCGCCGCCGTCTGATTGATGATATTGACCTGCGCCTGCTTGATTCTCCGGCTGATGAAAAAAGTCACGGCCCCCAGGGTGGGTATGATGGAGAAATAAACCAGGCCAATCAGCCAGTGGACGAAGAACGCGTAGACCACCACGAACAGGATGCCGATCAGGGATACGAAAACGATATTGACCACGCTCGTGACCAGAAGCTGCGCGTCCGTTCTCGCCTTCTGCAGCTTCTGCAGAAACTCGCCGCTTCGCTGGTCTTCGAATACCGCGTAAGGAAGCGAAAACGAATGCGACACGCTGTCCGCGTACATCCGGGTACCGAGCCGCTGTACGATCACGTTGACGAAGTAATCCTGAAAATTCTTGGCGGTACGGGAAACCAGGGCGACCCCGACCGAACCTATGAGCAGCAACAAAACGCCGCGGATGAAATCCTGCTGCGGAATTTGCCCGATACGGCTGGCGTAACGGTCGATGATCAGACGGAAGATCTGAGGGTCAAGCAGGGAAAAGACGATATTGATCGTGCCGAGAGCGGCCGTCAAAGCGATCAGCCTTTTGTAGTTGGATAGATATTTCCAGAGTAAGCGCATATTGCTTTCCTATCTTAAACCAAACAGACGGCGTTATCCGTCTGTTGATTGCACAAAAAATATGGGCCAAAACCGTAAAACGCAGGAGAAAGGGACAAAGTCAGTATTTCGTCACCTCAAGATTCGACGCGCCCGCCCGCAATTTGATATGGATCTTTTTCGCGGCGGAATCGAAGCCCTGGCTCCGGTACAGACCATCCGAAACCTGCTCCAAACCCTGGAACTCGCTGCGGGCCAGTCCTGTATCGGCCTGGATTTCCATCGCGACGTCCTGCGGCACCTGTATCCTTATGGAAGAAGCGCCGGTATCGACTTCGGCATAAGCTTCGGGGAGCGCTCCGGAGAGCTTCAGCGTAAGGGAAGATGCGCCTGACTTGATCAGGGTTCGGTTGACTTTATACCCGCTCAGGTCGAAATTGCCCGACGCCGCGCCGACGTTAATCGTAAGGTCCCACACCGGATCGGGGCTTAAGCTTAAGTCCACCCGGTTGCGGTTCCGTCCCAGGCGGAAATAACCGCCGCTCTCCATCACCAGACGCAGACTTTCGACGTCACCCGAAAACGATTGGTCCAGACGGTAACGGCCGATACTCGAAGCGGTATCGGCGGCGAGCAGCTTCTCGGTAGTGCCGCTGATTATGAATTCTCCCGCGCCTGAATCGAATTCCAGATTAGCGCGCGCGATCCCCTGTGGCTTCTCCGCAGACAACTGCTGATTGATCACGGCCTTGGGATTGATCTGCCAGCCGTAATTGAAGCGTTGGAAACCGGCGAACGCCAGAACGCACAGGCCCAATACGGTGAGCGTCGCGATTATCCCCCGGAAAGGACGCGGCAGCAGGAAGGTCAGGCCCCAAAGGATCAGAAGCAGCGGCCACAGATTCCAGACCGTCGACCAGTCGTAATTGATCTTGAACCACCCGAAATTGACGGACAGCGCCGAAAAGCCGACCGCCAAAACGATGATTCCGATAACAAGGCGGGTGCGCATATGGTTACCGTTTCCTCGGCCAGAGCAAAGCGACGCCGACCACCACGAGCAGGATCGGCCACAGCTTCCCCATGTCGTATTGCGGGACGAAATTCGAGACCAGGAAAATCAATCCGAGAGCGACCAGAATGACCCCAGGCAGGATTCCCCGCCGGCGCCACCGGTCACGATCGTCGGTGTTGGCTGCAGGCGGCTGCGGCTGATTGTTATCCATATGTTCTCCTTGTCCGATCGGACGCGCCGGCTCTTCCGGCGTTACGATCAAAAAAATTATATACCCGAGAATACCCAGGCCGTTGGCGAGAACCAAAATCACGAAAATGACCCGAACCAGGATCGGATCCACATCGAAGTATTCGGCAAGGCCCGCGGCTACGCCACCGATGACCCGACCTTCCCTGGCGCGATACAGTTTCTTTTCCATATATTCCTATCTTAATGCGTTCATTATACGCCGGCAAAGCGGCCATGGCAACAAAAAAGGGGCGTCGGCCGAAGCTTAGCCCCAAGGCAAGATTGTCTGTTCCTCCTTGCGTTCCCCCCGTCGCCGCTGCTCCTGTTTCCG
>JBLMZV010000041.1:0-10763 GCA_050259015.1 Candidatus Saccharimonadota bacterium | reverse complement strand
GTACCCGAGCGGCGCGGGCCTCCACGTGGGCCATCCGGAAGGCTACACGGCCACGGACATCTACTCGCGCTTCAAGCGCATGCGCGGGTACAACGTGCTGCACCCGATGGGCTGGGACGCTTTCGGGCTGCCGGCGGAAAATTACGCGATCAAACAGGGCGTGCCGCCCGACGTGACAACGGGAAAGAACATCGAGCGCTTCCGACAGCAGATCAAGTCGATCGGCTTGTCGTACGACTGGACGCGCGAAATCAACACCTCCTCGCCGGATTATTACAAATGGACGCAATGGCTGTTTTTGAAGCTGTACGAAAAAGGGCTGGCCTACAAAAAAGAGGCTTACGTAAACTGGTGCCCGTCCTGCCAGACCGTGCTGGCCAACGAGCAGGTGGCGGCCGGAGAATGCGAACGCTGCGGCTCCAAAGTGGAGCAGAAGCTTTTGTCGCAATGGTTTTTCCGGATCACCGATTATGCCGAACGGCTGCTTTCCGACCTTGATGGTATGGATTGGCCGCAACCGATAGTGGCCATGCAGAAGAACTGGATCGGCCGTTCCGAAGGAGCCCTGCTCAGTTTCAAGGTCAAGGGTTCGGATCAGGAGATTACAGTTTTCACGACCCGGCCAGACACTCTCTATGGCGCGACCTATATGGTGCTTGCGCCCGAACACGAACTGGTTTCCCGGATCACCGCCGATGGGCAGAAGAAAGACGTGGCGGATTACGCGGAGCAGACGGCGGCCAAATCCGAACTTCAGAGGACCGCTCTTGAGAAAGATAAGACGGGCGTTTTTACCGGAGCTTACGCGATCAATCCCGCGACCGGGCAGGACATCCCGATCTGGATCGCGGATTACGTGCTGACGAACTACGGCACCGGGGCCATCATGGCCGTGCCGGCTCACGATGAGCGCGATTTCGAATTTGCGAAGAAATATTCCCTGCCGGTAAAACCCGTGGTTGAGCCCTGCTTTATCCAGGCGATGGAACCCGGCAAAGTCCGGGAGGACCTGCCATTCGTGGAACGGGACGCGATCATTGCCATCGTCCGCAACCCGAAGGACAATACCTATCTGGGACTACGGTGGAAAGAAGTCGAATGGACCACCTTCATTACGGGAGGGGTCGAAGCCGGTCAGACGGCAGAGGAGGCCGCGAGGCAGGAGGTATCGGAAGAGACAGGGTACAAGAATCTGAAGCTGGTTAAGACCCTGGACTATCGCGTGCATGCCAAATTCCATCACGTGCCGAAAGGCGAGAACCGTTTTGCGCATTTCCATGCGTTTCTGTTTGAACTCACGGATTCGACCGCGGATGCGGTTTCCGAAAACGAACTGAAGCGCCATGAGTCCGTATGGTTTTCGGAAGCGGAGGCTTTAAGGTCCGTAACCGCCGAATCCCAAATCTACGCGTTCCAGGCCTTCCGGGGGAACGGCGGATTATATGCCGGCGAAGGGATCGTAATAAACTCCGGCCAATACGACGGCAAGGATTCCGGCCAGGTCCGGCATGAAATCGCCGCGCAATTCGGGCAGGAGAAAGTCCAGTATAAACTCCGCGATTGGCTGGTATCGCGCCAGCGGTACTGGGGCGCGCCCATCCCGATCGTCTACGATCCGGAAGGCAACCCGCATCCGATTCCGGAGGAGAATCTCCCGTGGATGCTGCCTAAGGATGTCGAGTTCAAGCCGACCGGCAAATCTCCTTTGACCTATTCCAAGGAATTTATCGAGCGGACCGAGAAAATTTTCGGAGCCGGCTGGCGGCCGGAGTACGACACGATGGACACTTTCGTGGACTCGTCCTGGTACTTCCTGCGCTTCGCGGACCCGCATAACGACCGGGAGTTCGCCGCCAGGCCCGAGATCGAGAAATGGCTGCCCGTGGATATGTACCTCGGGGGCGCGGAACACGCCGTACTCCACCTTCTGTACGCGCGGTTCTTCACGAAGGTCCTGTTCGATCTGGGGTACGTCGGTTTCGAGGAGCCCTTCGTGAAGCTGCGAAACCAGGGATTGATATTAGGCCCTGACGGGGAGAAGATGAGCAAGAGCCGCGGCAACGTCATCAACCCCGACGAAGTGATCGATCAGTACGGCGCGGACGCTTTCCGGCTGTACGAAATGTTCATGGGCCCGCTGATGGACGCCAAACCGTGGAGTACTGATGGCATCGTCGGAATGAGCCGGTTTTTGGACAGGGTCTGGATGTCGATGCAGGGGAGCCGCCTCGGAGGCGGCATATTGGAGGCGGCTCAAGACGACCAGGCCCTGCAGCGGATTACCCATAAGTTAGTCAAAAAAATCACCGAAGACATCGGAGCGCTTAAGTTCAATACCGCAATCAGCGCTTTTATGACCGGTTTTAACGACGCCAAGCCGTTGCTTTCGAAAAATAGCGTGAGCCAGCAGGCGTTAAGGTCGTTTGAGGAAACGTATCTTGTCTTATTGGCGCCTTTCGCCCCTCATCTTACCGAAGAGCTGTGGCATATGTTGGGGCACGAGGAATCGATTCATCTACAGGCCTGGCCGAAGTACGACAAGGATCAGGTGCGCGAGGAAGAAACCATGGTGGTGGTGCAAGTCTTGGGCCGGGTCAGAGCGACGCTTAAGATGCCGGCTAATGCCAGCCAGGCCGAAGTGAAGGAAGCGGCGTTGGCGGACGAGAACGTCAAGCGGCATCTGGAAGGGAAACAGATAGTGAAGGAAATATTCGTACAGGATAAATTGATTAACTTCGTGGTCAGATAATGCAGGCGATCATCTTGGCGGCCGGGAAGGGCCTGAGAATGAGACCTTTGACGGAAGCGGTTCCAAAACCGCTTCTTAAAGTTGGGGGAAAGGCGATTTTGGACCGGACGATAGAGGCTTTGCCGGAAGAGGTCGACGAGGTTATAATCGTCGTGAATTACCTCAAGGACGGGATAATCAAGCATGTCCAGGCTGCCCAATATGCCGTTCCGGTCCGTTTCGCGGAGCAGGACGAATTGACCGGTACGGCGACCGCGGTCCGCGCCTGCGAAGGCCTGGTGGCCGGGAGCTTCCTGGTCATCAACGGCGATGATCTTTACCGGAAAGAGGACCTCGGGAAACTGCTCAGGTTCGAGACAGGCCTCTTGGTCAAGGATGTCACCCAGGAAGGACCTTACGGCACCAGTCAGCGGCGCCTGGGGAAGATCCGGTTCGACGGGTTTGGAAAGCTTGAAGGAATCGATGAGGGCGGGGAAGGCCGATATTTAAATATCGGCGCGTATATTCTGGACAAGTCGTTTTTCCGGACACGGCCTGTTAGAATCGCCAACGGCGAGTACGGGCTGCCGCAGACCATGATCGAGATGGTCAGAGCCGGAAAGGATGTTCGAGTGGCTGAAGCTGATTTCTGGATTCCGATCGGTTTTCCCGAAGACCTGGAACAGGCGGACAGATTTTTGGAGAAAGAACGCCATGCCCAAACGTAGGAGTATCCCCGAAGTGCCGCTTAAGCGGGCCGTCGAGGTTTTGGTGAACGGCGGCATAGTCGTTTTTCCGACCGACACCTCCTACGGCCTGGCTGTCGATGCCACGAACCTGACCGCAATCCGCCGGCTGTACCGGCTGAAAGGCCGGGGTTTCGACAAGCCTATCCATGTCATACCACCCTCCCGCGCCTACGTCGGGCGGGTCGCGATTGCGGGGGCGGCCGCATGCAAGCTGATGGCATCGTTTTGGCCGGGGCCGCTGACCCTCGTTCTGCCCCTTAGGGCGGCCGACCCTGCGTTGTCGAAAATCAAAGGCAGTCGGGGCTTGGGCTTCCGCTGGCCCGACCATCCGATAGCTCAGGCCCTTGCGCGCAAACTTAAGAAGCCGGTTACCGCAACTTCGGCCAATGTCTCCGGACGACCGGATGCCTATTCCGTGGGCGAGGTTTTAAGACAGTTCCGCGGGCGGCGGTTGAAGCCGGATTTCTATCTCGACGGGGGCGTGCTTAAGAAGGTTATCCCGTCCACCATTGTTTATTTGGACCGCAATCGTGTTACAATATTGAGGAAGGGCCCGGTTTCCGAACGGGCAATCAAAAAGACGCTTAGGAAATAAACTCCGGACAAGAATAAAAACAAAATGTTCCAGCGATTCATCCACCCGGGATACCTTTCTCACCGGCTCAGCCGCGAGATAAAGGAAATGTACTTCAGTAAAGCTGTGGCTGATTTCGCGCAGGCCGCGATGATGCTGTTCGAGCCGGTCTACATGGTTTCGATCCTGAATTTCAGCCTAAGGCAGGTGCTGATGTTCTATATAGCAGTCTACGTCCTGTATTGGCTGCTGATCCCGTTCGGCGCCAAAATCGCCGCGCGCAAGGGCTACGAGCACTCGATCTTTTACAGCACCTTCTTCCAGGTCCTGTACTGGGCCTTTTTGTTCGGCTCCCAGCACACGCCGCTTTTGATCTTTTTCGCCCCGCTGATGTACGCCTGGCAGAAGAGCCTGTTCTGGCCCGCTTTCCATTCGGACATGGCAAGATTTTCGAACCAGGACCAAAGAGGCCGGGAAAACAGCGGCCTGTACGCCCTCATCTCCCTGGTTTACATCATCGGTCCGTTCATCGGCGGCTGGATCCTTCAGGACATGGGCTTCCGGGCGCTGTTTGCCCTGGTCTCGATATTAACCATCGGTTCGGTCATCCCTCTTTTTACGACCATTGAGCAGTTCATCCCCAAGCCCTATCTCTATACCGATTCGTGGAAGCTGTTCCGAAATTTTCCCGGACAGGCTATGGGTTATGTCGGATACGGCGAGGAGTTGGTTCAGCTGGTGGTCTGGCCCATCTTCATATACATGACCGTGCCTGATTACTTCAAATTTGGTACAATTATATCGATTTCGACCCTCATCGCCACCTTGGTGATGCTTTATGTCGGCGTCTTAACCGATCTTTCCGGCAAGCGGGTCCTGATCCGGTACTTTTCGTCGTTAAACGGGCTTTTTTGGGCGATCCGGCCGTTTTTCCCGGCGGTCACCGGTCTTTTGGCCACCAACACCCTCGGGACCATCACCAAGAACTCGCTGACTATTCCGGTGGCTGCCATGACCTACGATCGGGCCAACGAAACCCACATCCTGCCGTACTGCGTGTTTTACGAGCAGGCGCTGTCCATCGGGAAGATCCTGATTTGCGTCTTGATCCTCGTCGCCACTCTGTTTTCATCCGGCTTCGTGGCGGCATTCACCCTGGCCGGTTTGTTCAGCTTATTATATTCGAAGCTAAAATAAATGCTTAAGCAATTCGATCCGCAACTTTTTGATCTGATCCAGCAGGAGCGCCGGCGCCAGTCGGAGGTTTTGGAATTGATCGCGTCGGAAAACTATGTTTCCAAACCCGTGCTCGAGGCCTTGGGCTCGATTCTCACCAACAAGTATGCGGAAGGCTATCCGCGGAAACGCTACTATGGCGGCAACGCGGTTATCGATCAGGTGGAAGAATTGGCCGTCGAACGGGCGCGTAAGGCGTTTGATCTGCCCCTCGATTGGCACGTGAACGTCCAGCCGTATTCCGGCAGTCCCGCCAACCTTGAGGTCTATGCAGGCCTTCTGGAGCCAGGGGACACGATAATGGCCTTGGATCTGGCCCACGGCGGACATCTGACGCACGGTTCGCGGGTCAACGCTTCCGGCAAAAGCTACAACTTCGTCCACTACGGCCTGTCTCCCAAGACGGGACGGCTGGACTACATGGAAATCCTTAAGATGGCTGACCGGGTGAAGCCGAAATTGATCCTTTCCGGCTATACGGCCTATCCGCGGGAGATTGATTTTGCGAAATTCAGAGAGATTGCCGAAAAAGTCCGCGCTATTTCCATGGCCGACATCTCGCATATTTCCGGCCTCGTCGTCGCCGGAGCCCATCCGTCGCCAATCCCGTTTTTCGACGTAGTCACCACGACCACGCATAAGACGCTGCGCGGGCCGCGGGGCGCCATTATCATGTGCAAGGATAAATTCGCTTCGGCGATCGACAAGGCTGTTTTCCCCGGCATGCAGGGCGGCCCGCACGAAAATGCGATTGCCGCCATCGCGGTGACGCTGAAGGAGGCTTCCACCGGACAATTCCGCCGCTACGCCGAACAGATAGTCAAGAACTCCAAAGCCTTGGCGAAAGCCCTGCAGGACTTCGGGTTCAAACTGGTGACGGACGGGACGGATAACCATCTGATCCTCATCGACCTGACGAACAAGGGAATTTTCGGCAAAGACGCCCAGAACCTGCTGGAAGAGGCGGGGATTGTCACCAATCGAAACATGATCCCGTTCGACAAGCGCACCCCCCAGGACCCATCCGGCATCAGGATCGGGACGGCGGCCGTGACTTCCCGCGGCATGAAGGAGAAAGAAATGAGCAAGATCGCCTCCTGGATGGCGGCGGTGATCACGGACCGGACCGTGGCCGAACAGGTACGCGGCGAAATCAAAAGATTCTTAAAGAATTTCCCGGCCCCAGGGCTATAAATTATGGACTATACGATTTTTCACGCCATTAACGGCTTGGCGGGCAGGTCGCATCTTTTGGACCAGATCGGGATTTTTTTTGCGGAGTATTTCCTTTACGTCCTTGTCGTTCTCGTGGCGGCGCTTTGGTTTAATAAGAGCCTGAGAAGCCGGGTTTATTTGGCCGCAGTCAACAGCGTGGTGGCCCGTCTGGTGATCGTGGAGATAATTAAGAGGATCGCGGACCGTCCGCGGCCGTACGAGGTGATCCAGGTCAACAAACTGATCATCGACAACGAGCGGGGTAATTCATTTCCTTCCGGTCACACGGTTTTCTTCTTCGCTATCGCATTCAGCTTCTATGGAACGAAATGGTTTTGGCCGTTGGTCATCCTTGCCGCCATCGGGTCGGTTGCGCGCGTATTCGTGGGGGTGCATTACCCGGCGGATGTAGTGGTCAGCGTCATTTTGGCGGCGGTAACCGTCCCTATTTTCTTTTATCTCTTCCGGAAACAAAAATTGCTTTAGGCGATCCCGATGACAATCGAAAAATTTTTCAGCTGGTATCTGCTGCAGGTGCCGATGAAGCTGGTGGACTCGGAGCGCATCCTCGTCGTTTGGATTTGGCGCTTTTTTTCCGTCGGGTTTTTCATTCTGAGGGTGTTTTCCCCCTGGCATAAGGATATCACCGGTTACGGCCGGGGATTCGATCTTGGGGTCTGGCTCCACGCCTTCGGCTGGAACCTGATTTCCCGTCTTATCGGCGCGATCCTGCGGCTTTTTCTGATCGTACTTGGGTTGATACTGGAAGCGCTGGCCATCGTCCTCTCGATGGTTTTGGTGGCGGCTTGGTACGGTTGGCCGGTCATCGTCGGCTATCTGTTAATCACTGGGATAAGCGGCTTATGAAAGAATACCTGCAACAATCAGGTTTTTTGCCCGGCTTAAGGCTGGAAAAGATATTTCCGGAAAAACTTTCGGCAGTACTGGCGGTGCTTTTTGCCGTTCTGGCTGCCCTGGCGATTTTAAGCGATCTTTTCCTCACGACGGCGATCTCGTTGCCCGCCGCCAAAATCTTCGCGGCTTTATCGCTGCTGGCCGGACTTTACCGGTCGTTCTTAAACAGCCTCAAACAGCCGGCCGAAAGGACAGGGGAGAGCCTGAATTCGGAACTTGAGCGGCGGGAATACGGCAGATTCTTGACTTTTCATCTGACTCAGGTCCTGGACGAGGCCGATGACCAAAACCTCCTGTCCGCCAAAGCGGTCGTTGCCGGAGCTTTCCGTTCGCCTTCCCTCCGGTGGATCGTCTCGCGGCTTTCCGGTCCGCCGGATGCCGAAAAGCGGCTATCGGAGGCCGTGGCAGGAGTCGTGTTCCATCCGTCGGACCTGCTTTCCAAGATGTTCGAAAGGATGATCTCGGCAAAACGCGATCGCATGGGCTGGTCGGATCTGTTTCTCGGAATGGCCGACTTAAGCGACGGTTTCCGGAAGGCGTTATTCGAAATCGAGATCAGCGACGCCGATCTGCAGTCGGTGGCGGATTGGAGGCTGAGGATCAACAGCAAAAGCCATCGGCCTTATTGGTCAGATAACACGCTGCTTGAGGTTAAAGGCATCGGCAAGGACTGGTCGGCAGGATTCACTCCGAACCTCGACAAGGTTTCCCGCGATCTGACGGAAGAAGAACGTCTTTACAAAACCCCGCTGCACATGTACGGGCACCGGCGATACGTGGATATGATCGAGAGGACCATTTTAAGCGGAGTCCATAACGCGCTTTTGGTAGGTTTGCCCGGAGTAGGGAGGCATACGGTGATCAAGGCGCTGGCTTCTTCGATCAACTGGGGCAAGACCTACGGGCCGCTTCGTTACGCCAGACTTTTGCAGATCGATTCCGCAGCCGTGCTGTCCCATACCAAGACGCCGGCCGATGCTTTGGACCGGATCCGGCTTTTGTGCAACGAGGCCCTTTGGGCGGAAAACGTCATCCTCGTCATCAATGATGTCGACGCTTTTTTCGACGATGATTCCGTGGAAATCGGCAGGATCAATGCCGCCGAGGCCCTGTTGCCGTTCCTCAAATCGAGATTGCGCACAATCGGCCTGACCTCGCCGATCGGCTATCAGAAGACAATCGAAAAAAACCCCGAACTCTCCAAACTTTTCGGGAAAGTGGAAGTGGTCGAACCGTCCGAGGAAGAGACGCTCAAGATCCTCGAGGACGAATCCTTGGAACTCGAAAAACGGAGCGGCCTGGAGATCGGTTATCCCGCGCTGAAGGAGGCGGCAAGCCTTGCCACGAAATTGATCCAGAATCTGCCTAATCCCGAAAAGTCGTTGGAGGTCCTGGATGACGTTTTTATGTATGTTGCGGACAAGACGCAGGACAAGGCGATTACGCCCGACCATGTCAGAGAGGCGGTTTCGCAGCGGACAAGAATCCCGGTCGGTAAGGTGGCGGGCCAGGAAAAAGACATCCTTCTTAATATGGAGGATCACTTAAGCCGCAGGATCATCGGCCAGGAAGAAGCCATCCGCGAGGTGGCGGACGCCCTGAGGAGGGCGCGGGCCGGCGTCCGGTCGGAAAAACGCCCTATCGGCAGCTTTCTGTTTTTGGGGCCGACCGGCGTGGGAAAAACCGAAACGACTAAAGCCTTGGCCGCGCTTTATTTCGGGAGCGAGGAAAAGATCATCCGTTTCGACATGTCGGAATTCAAGGAAGCCCGGTCGATCGATCGGCTTATCGGCGACAGCGAAACCAGGCAAAACGGCCTTCTGACCGAAGCCGTCATCTCAAGCCCGTTCTCAGTGATCCTGCTTGATGAATTGGAAAAAGCCAATCAGGCGATTCTTGACCTGTTTCTTCAGGTGCTGGATGACGGCAGGCTTACGGACGCGGCGGGCCGCACCGTGAATTTCTCCAACACGCTGATAATCGCCACATCGAACGCCGGGTCGGAACTGATCAGGCAAATGGTGAAGAACCGGCAGACGCCAGACAAGAGCAAGATCCTGGATTACCTCCAGTCGCAGGGAACCTATCGTCCGGAATTTCTGAACCGGTTCGACGCGATCGTGGTATTCTCTCCCTTGTCGCCTTCGGACCTTGCCAAGGTGGCGACTCTGCTGCTTGCGGAATTGAACGCCCGGTTGAGGGACAAGGAAATTTCCATAAAGATCACGCCGGAACTGGCGGCATACGTGGTGAAGGAAGCCTATAGCCCTGAATTCGGGGCGCGGCCGCTGCGAAGATTTATCCAGGACAAGTTTGAAAATTATATCGCAAAAGGATTGATCTCGGGTGAGATAGCGAGAGGGCAGGTCGTTGATCTGGCCGCGATCCAAGTCTCGGAAGGCCCGACCGCGTCTGCCGCAGCCTAAGCCTGGACAAACCCTACAAACAGAAGCATAATAACTCATCAAGGGCACAGCTTATAATCCTGCAACTCCGCGGGATATAAAGCAAAGCCACAGGCAGGAGGATTTATGTCTACTGCTCCCGCGTCCGACGTGGTGCGAGGTCTGGGCGTGCTTACGACTTTCTGGAAGAAGGTCGAGAACGCGATCCGCGAGGCAGGCGGCGTTGATGAGCATATCGCGAGACTGGGCAAGGATAGCAGCGATCCGGCCATCAAGCAGTTCGCGGAAACGATCGTACGCGGACACGCGGGGGGGTAAGCTCCTTCGCCGACCAGATACGCATCGGCCGCTACGACTATTTGGAGGGCTTCTGGGCGAAAAACCCTGACGAGATCAGGGGGCAGACGTTCCATCCGGTCACGGATGAAATGGAATTGGACCATCCTGCCGTCCCGCTGTCTACCAAACAGCCCCTTGACCGGTATGCGAACAGGATGGCTGATCTGTCGGAATTTCTGGATTACGGCTACAGGCACCCGAATGTCCAGAGGCAGTTCCCGATAGCCATCTTGTGGAAGGATGATATCGGACAGGTTTACGCGGCAGTTCTCAGGCAGGGCCGTGAGCTGAGGATTACAACGGCTCACCTTCTCTCAGAATGGAGCTCAGAGTGCCGGTTCCTGGTGCGTCGGAACCTTGAAGCCCGTTCGTTCGCCGATCAGGGTTCGTAAGAGTTTCTTGGGACCTTGGGTTCTGGACCTTGTCCAGCCCGGGTCCTTTTTTGTTCTCTACTATAAAAAAATCGAAAAAAAATAACCTTGCGGTTATTTTGGTGGCCGAGGAGGGAGTCGAACCCTCATGAGGAAACCTCGCGCGATTTTGAGTCGCGTGCGTCTGCCATTCCGCCACTCGGCCAATTTAACGATTGTACCTGCAAATTA
>JBLMZV010000040.1:0-6663 GCA_050259015.1 Candidatus Saccharimonadota bacterium | reverse complement strand
AGCTTCTGGTAAGTCCCCTGCTGAATCTTGAGCAGCTCTTCATGTTTCCCCTCTTCCGTGACCTTGCCGGATTCCAGCACCAGGATGCGGTCCATCTGCATGATCGTCGAGAGCCTGTGGGCGATGGCGATGGTGGTCTTCCCGGACATGAGATTTTTGAGGGCATCCTGAATCAGATGTTCGGACTCCGAATCCAGGCTCGAGGTCGCTTCATCGAGAATCAGAATCGGCGAGTCCTTGAGTATTGCCCGGGCGATCGCCACCCGTTGGCGCTCGCCCCCCGACAATTTCACCCCCCGCTCGCCTACAAAGGTATCATACTGTTCGGGGCAGCCCATGATGAACTCGTGGCAATGAGCCAGCTCGGAGGCCCGATAAATTTCCTCCTTGGAGGCATCAGGCTTGGCGTATCGGATGTTGTCATAGAGCGACCGGTGGAACAGCACGGGCTCCTGAGGCACCAGCGACAATTGGCCCCGCAGGCTTTCCTGGGTCACGGCCGCGATGTCCTGGCCGTCAATCAGAATCGTCCCGGATTTCAGGTCGAAGAACCTCAACAGCAATTTTACGATCGTTGTCTTGCCGCCGCCGGACGGTCCGATCAACGCAAGCCGTTCGCCCCGCCTGATCGAGAGGTTGAACTTGTCCAGGATCTGTCTGTCGCTCTGATACCCGAAAGTGACATCCCGGAACGTGATTTCGCCCGCGTTCACTTCCAATGTTTTGGCGCCGGGCCTGTCCTGCACCTCATGAGGAGTAAGGAGAACCTGCGTCATCTCTTCGGCATCCGCAAACCTTTCATAGAAACGCCTGATGTTCCGTCCCAGTTCCCATAACCTGCCGAAAATCTGCATCAAATACATCTGCACGAGAGCGAAATCGCCCACGGTCAGTATTCCCCTCCTCCATAGGACGATAGCCAGGTAAAACATCCCGATCTCGAGTCCGATGATCAGAAGGGTCTGGACCGCTTCCGCGATGCCCGAAAGATCCCAGGTGAATCTCCTGATCCTCGCCAACTCACCTGTGAGCTTGCGGTAATTGTCATACTCCCTGGTTAAGCCCCCGAACAGCTTGATGTTGATGTTATTGGTTACGGTATCAGCCAGGTGTCCCGAAACCTTCGTGTCGGTCTCGGCCTTATAGAGCTCATACTTCTGTTTATAGAGCGTAAACGCGTAAGTGAAAGCGATGTAGACGGCCACCCAGAGTATGATCACGGTCGCGAGCACCGGACGGCGGTAATAAAGCACCACAAGAATCGCCAACATCCGCAGTATCGCCTGACCGAAAGCCCAGAACGCTTCATCCGTTATGTCTTCGAACGCGCGTTCGAAACGATTGACCCTCCGGACAAGGCTGCCGCCGAAGTTGTTGTTGAAGAAATTGAAGGAATGTCCCTGCAGATACTTAAAGCAGGTATTCAAAAGGTCGGACATGACTCCCGATTGGTAACGATTGTTGGCGAAAATGGCTAATCGCCACATCAGCCAGCCGAGCAGTTCCAAAGCCAAAAGCCACCAGAGCACCTGGAGCAGAGGGTTCAAAGCGGTCAGGCCGCTCGACAGCTTGTCGAACAGCTGCTTGACCAGGACAGGTTCAAAAACCGCGGTCAGGGTGCCGCCGATGAGGCCGAATAGCTGAAGGGCGACCATCCACTTATAGGGCTTGGAGTGGTTCCAGAAGATCTTGATTGTTTCCCGGATGAGGAGTTTCATGCCTGGATTATAGCATTTTTGCACCCAGAGTATGCGAAGAGCCGGCTCGAATCAAAAGGCGGGCTTAGCTTTAGCTAACCCGCTGATCTGTCCTTATGACTATAAAAACGGCCCTCCGAACCACGGCCCGCTACTGCTGGGTTTTCGCGCGGCAGTTGCAGACGCAGCCTTCCGGGCAGGCGCAACAGTAGAGGCAGAGCTCGGGGTTGCACTCGCATTCGCTCTCGACTGTGAGAGGCATGCCGCACGCGCACTTTACTTTGGTTTCTTCCATGGTTGACGGTTAAAAACCGTTCTATCTTTAAGATATAGCATTGTTTCGAATTTGGCAAAATAAAGGCCCCCGCACCCTTTAGCGGAGGCCTTTTTACTTTAATTTTATTTGACGCCCATCATGCCCATGCCCATATGCGGGCCAAAGCCTGAACCGTCCACGACTTCGGCGGCAGCGATACTGCTGCCGTTAACGGTGCCGAACACGGTTACCGTATCCCCTGTCTGGATTCCGGAATTCTGCAGGGCGGTCCCTGCCGGCTTCGCGATCATGATCCGGGCGTTCCCGGCGTCAACGGTATATGTCGTCCCGTTGCTGTTTAATGTGATCGTGTTGCCGTTTATGGAACTGACCGTACCGGTCGCGGCCGGATTCTGTTTGGCGGGCAGATTCCCGTCGATAATCCGATTGGCCGTGACAGTGGTACCCGAAACCGTCCCCGTTACCCGCAAAGTGTCTCCAACCTGGATGTCGGAAACCTTGATCGCGGTTTTGCTCATGGATCCGGAGGTACCAGTGACCTTCTCGACGTTTTGAGCGTTAGAAGCATCGACTGTATATGTCGTCCCGTTGCTGTTGAGCGTAATCGAATTGCCGTTAATGGCCGTGACGTTACCGGAAACTCCCGGCCCTCCGCGGTGTAAACCCATCATGCCCCACATGGAGCCCGGAGCGTTGTTGGTGTTTGCCTGCGTCCCCCGCACCGTGACCAGCGTGATGGCCAGCCCCGCGATGGCGAGGGCGGACAGCCCGATTATTTTGCTCAAATGTTTCATGTCTAATTCCTTTCGTTTAATTTTCATTGGCCGGCCTCCCGATATACATTACGAGCGCCCGGGGCCGGAGGGTTCAAAAAAGACCTGGGAAATTTTTTGGACTTTATACCAAAACAAAAAAGCCCGGCAGCGGGCTTTTTTTCAAAAACCTCATTTGATCGGGGTTTCTTTCCGGAGCCGGTATTCGTGCCACGTCAGGAATATAACCAACAAATCGATGACGCCAAGAATCAGGAGCGCCGGGGAATGCGCCTGAAAATAACGGTACGCTTCGTACAGCCAAAAACCCGAAAAGACCGCGATCCCGACGGGATAGGCCCAGAGCTTATTCTTAAGCAGGCCCCAGACAATCGCCACCTTGACCAGGCCGTGCGCCAACAGGAAAAATATCGCGAACCTTTCCGAGGAGGCCGAGAGATGGCTGACTCCGAGAAAAAAATTCGTTATCCTGTCGTGCGGGTCTTCCGCCAGCTCGAAATGCACAAGCCAGGCAACCAAACGGTTGATGGCGTCCGCTGAAACGAAAATCAGGGCTATTCCCCCGAGCACCTCAAGGACGCCGTCGATGCCCTTGATGATCACTCCGATGTCGAAAATCCTGCGAAGATATTTTTCCATGTTGGGTTTACCTTACTTCTTCCATTCGATCTTGGCTCCCAAGAGCCAGGCCAGATCGTTGACCTGCGTCGGATCGATGATGGCGCCCTTGAGGCTATCCGTCCCGATCTTAAGTCCGGCGATATTGCTTGATCGAAAATCCGCATCCGCAAGCCTGCTGGCCGAAAACTCCGCTTTCATAAGCACGCAGCCTGTGAACTCCGCTTTTTCCAGTTCCGCGCCGTAAAAGTCCGCCTCCTCCAAAATGCAGTTGTCCAGAGTTGCTTTCTTGATTTTGGCGAAGCGGAATTGGGACAGCTTAAGCTGGCAGTCCCTGAACGATACTTCTTTGAGGACGTTTTCCGTGGCGCGAAACCCCGTCATCCGGCACTTGATGAATTCCACGTTCTCAAGCAGGGCTTTCTCGAGCTTTAGGTTGGACAGGTCGCAATTCATAAACCTCACGTTTTTGAACCGCACATCCTTGATCTTGGCCTGGTCCAAATAGGTATCCTCGATCAGGCAGTCGTAAAACCGCAAGCCGGACAGTTCCAGTCCGCTCGCCCTGATGCCTTGGATCTTCAGACCCTCATACTCCCCTTCCTCCTCAAAGCCCCGGCCCTGGAAGTCCTCAAGGTCGTTTAGGGTCGCGGATTTATTTCTGCCGGTTTTCGCCATTACTTTATTCCCCGTTGTTTTAAATCTTCCGCACTCTCGAATTCCAAATAGTTCTGGGTCAGTTCTTCCCCCGGCTCAAGGTCACGGGTCGCGATAAGGTACGCTTCCTTATGGTCCTTATCCTGAGTGACGGTCGGCGCATAGGAGTGATTGATAAACCGGGAAACGTCAAAATCGACGTGCCACAAATCTTCTCCAGGAACCTTAAAGCCCCACCAGCGAATTTCACGCTGCTCCTTGTCGCTCAATGCCTCGAACTGCTTCCCCGTTATGTTCACGTCCAAAACCGGACTCTCGGTGTAAATCAGGGCGCCCTTCGGCAAAGGTTCATCCGCAAACAAACCGATTCCATGCAGCTCAGACCTGTCCAATTTGTACTTGATATGGATCATACGAAAAACCGATAAGCTATCGGCTGATAAAAATAGATGCGACAACCGGGGTGATGACGTGCAGGACAATATCGGCTGAGAAGTGCGCGATCATCGCCGACTCCAAACCTTTCTTCCAGTAGAGCCAGCCGAAAATGAGGCCGGCAACCCCGTTCAACAATATCGCCCGAAGCACCACGAGCGGCGTGATGGCGGTCAGATCCCCGGTAATCCCCAGGTGTCCCAAGCCGAATAAGATCGAGGACAGGATAATCGCCAGCCACAAGCCGCCGTTCGTCGGCCGGCCGTCCGGTGCTTTCCTGAATTTCCAGATAATCCAGACAAGTACGGTCATGACGAACAGCCGAAGAAAAACTTCTTCGTCTATCCCGCCGTAGAAAGAGGCCAGGAGCCCTTTCCAGGTCGCCACCGATGACTCGGCCCCGAGGAAAGTGACCGACAACTGCGGGAACAGAAAGCTGAGCAAAATAATCAGGAGTCCGGATGCTACGCCCCATCCTATGGACAGCCAGAGAATCGACTTGAGCTTGCCGGAGATATTTTCGCCCTTCAAGGCGCTTTCCAAAATCGGCAAACCCAAACCCACCCGCTTGCCTAAAAACAAACCGATGAAGATGGCAACGGAAAAAGCCACCAGAGCCTGGACCAATACGGCGATCAGGAGTTTGGAACCGGCGACCTTGGCGAGCACCGGGCTGAGAGCCACCTCGTACGGCAAAACCATCACTCCCGCCACTATGCAGGAGCCGAGTAAAATTGCGAACAATTTCCAATTTATGTTTTTCATATTAAAGTTCACCTTAACTTAATTGCTTCCACGCCCAGGCTTTCGAGCGCGATCCCGTTATACTGCTGCTTGCTGATCTGGCTGTTTTCGTAAAGGATCTTGGGGTCCAGCCCTGCCAGGCGGATTTTCTCCAGGTAGTCTTTCTTAAGCAGCGCGCCGGCCACGCACCCCGACAGCAGCTCCTCATCGTTTTTCTGCTCAAAAGAAAGCTCCTCCAACAAAACGATATCGGAAAGATACAGGCGGCCGCCGGGCTTCAACACCCGGCAGGCTTCCCTGAAGGTCCTTAATTTATCGGGGGTGAGGTTGATTACGCAATTCGTGATGATGACATCGATCGAATTGTCCTCAATGGGCAGTTCCTCGATTTCCGCCTGGATGAATTCGATGTTCTTTCGCCCCAGCTTTTCCGCGTTCTCTTTCGCTTTCGAGATCATCTCCGGCGTCATGTCCACGCCTATCACTTTCCCAGTCGCGCCGACTTTCCCTGACGCCAGGAAGCAGTCGAAACCGGCGCCGCAGCCCAGGTCCAAAACGGTATCCCCTTCCCTGATCCTGCCCATCGCCACGGGATTCCCGCAGCCTAACCCCAAATTGGAGTCCTCGCCCAGCTTCAAATCGTCTTCCGAATACCCGATCTCCCTTGCGATTTTCTCGTTGCTCTTGGGAGCGCCGCTGCAGGCGCACGCCCTGCTGCAGCATCCCGCGCCGGTCGCTATCTGGGCGTATTTTGTCTTTACGATCCTTTTTATGTCTTCGGTCTGTTCCATAGGTAAGAAATCAATTCTATCGTATTAAGCATAACAAAAAACCACCCCGATTACGAGATGGCCTTTTGGATTGGAAATCTTACATCGCCCCGAACTTCGCGAATTCAAAAAACAGCAACAGAAACAGACCAGTCATAAGGACAGGCGCCAGCAGGGAGACGTAATTGGTTCTCCCCGGCCGGTAAAGCTTCAGGGTCAGGGAATTGGCGACAACCGATACCGAGCTTAAAGCCATCGCAAGTCCGGCAAGCTCGGGCTTCAGGACCAGGCCGAAAGACGACAGGACTCTTGCGGCGATCGGGATGCCCACGACGTTGTAGAACAGCGCAAAAAACAAGTTCTGTCTGATCTTGCCCATGGTTTCCTTGGACAGCTGGATCGCGTTCACCACGTCATTAAGGTCGTTTTTCATGATCACGACGCTTCCCGTTTCCATGGCCACGTCGGTCCCGTTCCCCATGGCCACCCCCAGGTCCGCCTGCGCCAGAGCCGGAGCGTCGTTTATGCCGTCGCCCACCATGGCCACTTTCCTGCCCTGGGCCTGCAGCCTCTTCACTTCGGCCGCTTTGTTTTCGGGCATCACTTCGGCCAGCACGTTCTTTATGCCGACCTGCGAGGCGATGGCGTTTGCCGTCCGTTGGTTGTCGCCGGTGATCATGTAAGTCGCAACT
>JBLMZV010000039.1:0-10638 GCA_050259015.1 Candidatus Saccharimonadota bacterium | reverse complement strand
CCGATCAGGATGCGCAGAGGAATGTTGCCGTTTAACAGATAACCGCCGAAGATGCCGATGGCCAGCACGACCAGCAGGAAGCTTATGAACACCGCGAATCCTCCCAGGGTCGGCGTCGGCTGCTTGTGGAACCGCCGTTCGGCATCGGGAAAGTCGACGATGCGTCTGCGGACCGCGATCCGCGAGACGACGAACGTGGCCACGAAAGAGATGAAAAAGGCCAGCGCGAAAGATACGAAGTATATTGCCCGCATAAGACTTACTCCTTGGCCTTGCCTAACGCCGCGGCTCCTTCGGTTCCCGCGAGGGCGTCGGATTCAAGGTCCGATTTCCTAATTTTTGGCGTGACCCAAAACTCCATGTACTTTGCGAACAGCAGCCTCGTCTGCGCGTCGATGGCCGGCATGGACCCGAAAACCGACGAGACTATAGGAGACAGCACCCACTGCAGAACCATGGCCAGCGTCCTTATCCTGCCGTATTTGGCCGGACGGGGCGGCAGGAGCACCATGTTTATATACATGGAAAAGATCAGGAAGAACGTGGCGACAGTCATCAGCACACGGGTGATCATCGGCAGGTTGACCGCGAGCACCGTGCTCCCGAAGCGGGCGCCGCCGAAAATAAGAGGCAGCCAGCCCAAGACCGCGATCATGATTGAGCTGGTCGCCCAGAAATAATGCCCGACCACCAGGCGCTCGGAATACAAAAAGCGTTTCCAAGCCGGGATGCGCCTGTCGCGCAGCAATTCCGGGAACACGAGGGAGATTTCGGTTACGCCCCATGCCCAGCGGCGCTTTTGCTTGTACTGGGCCACCAGGGTCCCGAAATACGACTCGCCCAGCACGGCGTCCATCGAAACGGTGGTAAACAGCGGTTCGCTTCGATAATCGCCGTTGAAGTGCAGGAAGCATTGCCAAAAGATATGGGAATCTTCCGGAATGATATCCACCCGCCAGAAACCGACGTCAACCAGGGTCTTGAAGTTCATGGAATGCGACGAGAAGGTCACCAGGCGGTCCGGACGGGACGCCTCCACCAGCTGCCAGAACGACGAAGAGGTGGCAATCACCCGGGCGATAGCCGGCGTGTCCCAGATGTTGTTATGGAACATGGGCATCGGCTGGTAGCTCGCCTGCAAAGGCTTCCTTACCGTAAGGAAATCGTAGGAGAGATGGCTGAAGTAATTCCGGTGCACCGCGGTGTCCGAATCGAACGCGGACACGAGCACGTCTTCGTAAGGGATGCTCAGCTCATCCAGAAGCTTCTGGGCCTCCCTGGCGCCGTAGGAGATATTGGCTCCCTTGCCCTTGGCTTCGCCCGGCAGGCCGTCCGGGTGCATGACGGTCAAAAACCGGAAGAACCTGTCGCCAAAATCGCGCTTCAGCCTTTCCGCGTTCGGCAGGGATACTTCTTTGGACCGTTCCTCGTAGGCCAAGACGAAAATCAGCTTGTCTTGCGGATAATCCGCCTCGAAATACGAGCGGATCGATTGCGCCAGGACTTCGTAGCTTTCCCGGTAGGTCGGAATTATGATCAGGTGGTAGAGGCGGTTCCAGTCGAGATTGCGATCCGTCTCCAGGGCATCAAGCCGCGACAGCTGCTGCCTGAGGATGGCGCGCATGGTCCGCCTCGGTTCGGATGCCAGTTTTGCGGTGAGGTACTGCCGGAATTCCCGCTTGTCGGCCAATCTCTTGAGCCAATCGGACCAGTCGATCTTATTATGCGACCTTAGGGTGGCATAAGAGTGCAGGAGGTGGATGGCGACGTTTCCGGCCTTTAGGAACCAGTAGGTATCGAACAGGATAATAAACACCGAAATCCAGACCGGGAGGAAGTACGCGAAAATCGGCGCCCCCAGAAGGGTCGCCCAAGTCAGGATTCCCGGCAGCACTTCCCAAAACCGGACTTCGAATGATTTGTTGCGGTTAGCCATTAACGACGATTAGCGCCGCGGATGCGGCTATGAATATCAGCTGGACAACGACCGAGAGGATGCTCAAGAAACGGGCAGCCAGTTTCTCCCGGGAATAAAAAAACACGGCGAGGCCTGAATTGACCGCCAGGGCGCCGAGCGCGATCGCCGGAATGAAATAGACGTAATATCCCTTGTCGACCAGATCCGGTCCGTAGACCACATTGTAGTGAAGCAGCAGACTGACCTCACCAGGCCTAATCTTGATGTACAAAATCAGCCAATGTATAATGTTTATGAATAAAGCGGCGGCGATTCCCGCAAAATTCCATCGGTCAGAAATAAAAGGTTTTTTTGAGGATAAAACCTCATTTAATTTGTCCAAAAACATGCCATAATTATAGCGTTTTCGCGCATTTTCCGCAATCTCATAAGCATTAACGGTTAACATGAAAAATTTTTTCAAATCCAACTGGATACTCCTCGTGATTTTAGGGCTTGCCCTGTTCTTCCGGTTTTATCAGATCGGCACGCTGCCGGGCGGCTTGTTTCCCGACGAAGCGGCCAACGGCCTCGACGTCAACTCGATCCTCAAAGGGCACCTGCAGCCGTTCTATGAACGCGGCAACGGCAGGGAGGCTCTGTTTTTTTACGTGATAGCGGCCGCGGTCGCGATATTCGGCCGGGGGCCATGGCAGCACCATATAGTTTCCGCAGGCTTCGGATTTTTTGAGGTACTGGCCACGTATTTCCTGGTCAAGCGGATGTTCGGGAAGCGCACAGCCTATCTCGCGTCATTCTTCATGGCCGTTTCGAGCTACGCGGTCACGATTTCACGGACGGCTTTCCGGGCCAATACGATTCCGCTGTTCACCACGCTTACCATCCTGTTTTTGATCAGGGCCTACCAGTCCCCCGACCGCAGGACCAAAATCTGGTCCGGACTTTTGTCGGGCATCTCGTTCGGCCTGGGTTTTTACACCTACATTTCGTACCGGATGATGATCCCGTTGCTCTGCGGATTCGCCGTTTTGCTCCTGTTTTCCCTGCGCGGCCGGATCAAGGAGAGCTGGGCCGCATACGGCAAGCCGTTCTGGGCCTGGGTATTGGGTTTTGCGGCGTCGTTCTCCTGGCTGGGTTATTATTTCTTCACGCATCCCGGCAGCTTCGTCGGCCGGGCCGGCCAGGTTTCCATTTTCTCCAAGGAACTGAACCACGGCGACGTGGTCGGGACCTTTTTGGCCGTGTTCAAGGCCACGATCTTAAGCTTTTTCACGGAAGGCGATCTCAACTGGAGGCATAACGTTTCCGGCTTCCCCTTCCTTTCCCCTTTCTTAAGCCCGTTTTTCGCGGTGAGCGTCATACTTTTTTCGCTGGCGTGCCTGGTCCTGCTGCGGCAAATCTGGAAAAAAACTGTAACCGAAAAAATCCTTTACATGTCGCTGGTCGCGGTCTGGTTTTGGTTCATGCTGGCGCCGGAAGTCACGACCGCCGAGGGCATCCCTCACGGACTCCGGCTTATCGGGGTCATCCCGCCGATTTTCATCCTCGCGGCCTGGTCGGTCAATTGGCTTTATGAAAAACTTCTGCTTAACCGCACTTTTTACCGCGGTCGGCTGGCATTCGGAGCGATTTTCCTGGGAAGCATCCTGGTCTACAATTTCTACCTGTACTTCGGGATTGCAGCGCAATCGCCCGACTACTACTACGCCTTCCGGTCGGACCTCACGGACGTCAGCGGCTACCTCAACGCCCGCGACTCCAAACAGACGACCTATCTGTCCCTCGACGCCTTTTCAGTGCAGACTGTGGACTATCTGACCACGGCCACGAACAATCCCTACAACCTGCTCGTCCCGGAAAACACCTATCAGGTTAAACTCAAGACGGGCGACCAGGTCGTGTTCACGCAAAGCACGCTTTATGACATCACCAAATTCCGCGTCACCCACCCGCGGGCCAGGCTGATCGTCGACAAGAAGAATAAATTTAACCAGACCATCATGCAGGTCTACGAACAATAAACCTATGCAATTTCTGCTCTTACCCATCTTGCTCCTGGGCGGCTACCTGAGGTTCTATAACAACACCGCGGTCGCGCTGTGGCACGACGAGGCCTTCTCCGCCCTCTATATCGCCAAATACGGCTGGGCCGAAATGATGCACCGGATAATCCTCGACGTCCATCCCCCGCTGTACTACATCGTGCTTCGGCTTTGGGCGTATATCTTCGGCCACTCGATCCTGTCGTTGAGGGGGATGTCCATCCTGTTCGGGCTTCTTACCATCTGGGCCGGCTACCTGTTCATCAGCCGCGCCTTCCGGAACCGCGGCTACGCGCTGCTCGGGGCCCTGCTGATCGCCGTAAACCCGTTCCAGATCCAATACGCGCTGGAAGTGCGCATGTACACCTTCGGCACATTTCTGGCCCTTATCTCCTCATATCTGCTGATCAAGGCCTTTGAGGATAAAAAGGCAGTCACGTGGATCCTCTACGGCATCACCGTTTCGGCGATGGCTTATACCCACTACTTCCTGTTCTTTACGATCGCGGCCCAGGGCCTCTATGCCCTCTATTATCTTATCCGCGAGCATCGCTCGGGTTTGTTCGCCGCCAAAGACACTTACCTGATGATAGGTTCCTACCTACTGTCGCTTTTGCTCTACATCCCCTGGATCCCGTCCCTGATGCAGCAAATCGGCCGCGTGGAAGGATCCTATTGGATTCCGGCCCCCGACCGCTGGTCCATTCCGGGGACCATCTGGAAAATGGCCTTCGGAGGGCAGGGCATCAACCACCCGACCCTGGTCATCGCTACGGTCGTCACGGTGATTCTCGCCATCTATCTGCTCGTGAAGATGACTCAGCCCGCCAAATGGCTGGTGTTTCTGGGACTCGTGGTCCCGTTTTTGGCCTCCTTGCTGCTATCTTATAAGACCGCCATCTACCTGGACCGCTACTTCGTCTTCGCTTCCCTGTATTTCTCGATTCTTGCCGCCTTATCGCTGGTTTCCATCCCGGGACGCGCGATCCGGCGTTCGTTGCTGGCAGTCTTCGCTATCGCAAGCGTAGTGATCTTTTTCCAAAACTGGAAAGTGCTGGACGTAAAAGACTTCGGATCGTCCGCCAATAAGCGTCCGGGCATGGCCGACGCCTCGGCGATCATCAACGAAGAGGCGCAGCCCAACGACAAGATTTTCGTCGGTTCGAGCTTCGTGTTCTTCACCTTCCAATACTACAACCACACGCCGATCAGGCCTCTTTTGCTGTCCTCGGGGTCGATCGAAACCATTCCGCATTTCTCCGGCACCGCCATCTTAAGCGCCGATGACCTGCAGCTGACGCAGGATGGGCTGGTCCCGCCGTCGGCCGTGAAGAAGTCGGATAAGATATGGCTCTTGTGGACCACCGGCTGGGGCGGTTCCAAACCCAACGTCCCGGGCAACTGGCGCAAGATCCAGGAACGCGAATTCCCTGACACTCCGGGTTTCAAAGGCAGCGATTACGTCACCGAATATCAGGTTAACTAAAGATATACTTAAAACCCCGCCCGATCGGGCGGGGTTTTATTTTTGCCTTATTGCTTGAACTGTTTGGTCAGGTCCAGGACCTCGTTCTTCAGATCGGATTTGACCGGCAACCGGACAATGAAGGTTGAGCCTTTGTTCTCGCCTTCGCTCTCGACCGTCAAGGCGCCGTTATGATGCTCGACGATGACCTTGGCGACGTAAAGTCCGAGTCCCAGGCCGGCGCTGTGGTGTACCGAGCCGCTGCCGCGCTTGAATTTGCTGAAGATGTCGTCGATCTCCTCGGGCTTTATGCCCTTACCCTGATCTTTCACCCTCACGTAAACCTGCCCCTTGATGATTTCCATCGATACGGAAACGCGGCCTTTGTCCGAATATTTGATGCCGTTGTCCACCAGGTTATTGATGACCTGCTTCAGTTTTTCCTTGTCCATAACGATCTTGGGGACTTTACGCGCCGGTTTGGTGAAAGTCAGACGGATCTTCTTGGCGTCGGCCTGCGGCTGGAGCTGCTGGACCACGGCCTTCACGATCTCCACCAGATCGCCGGATTCGTAGATGAATTCCATCTTGCCCCGTTCGATCCGGGAAACGTTCAGGAGATCGTCGATCAGGGAGATCAGGGAATTATTGGAATACTCCGCCTTCTTGAGCGCTTCTTTGACTTTCGCCTCTAACGGCCCGAAGTCGCCGGTTAGGACAGCCGCCAGGTACCATTTTATGGTGGCGGGCGGCGTGCGCAGTTGGTGGCTGGCGATCGAGATGAATTCCGCCCGGGCCTTATCCAGACTCTCCAAATCCTGATTGGCCTTCTGCAGACGCTCGGTGAGTTCCTGGAGTTTTTCCCGCTGGCTGACCTCTCTCCTGACGCTGCTTATGAGCAAAAATCCGAACAAAAGCACGACCAAAAGCAGCAGTCCGTCGAACATCTTATCCGTCGTATTCCGATCCAGAAGCACGCGGGCCATCAGAAAGATGCAAAGCGCGTATACCAGCAGTTCGGTTGCGATGACCTTGAGGTTGAACAGGTTATGTTTCAGGATCGAGTAGCTTATGAAGAAAATATAGAGGGCTATGAAATAATTACCGACGGGATAGACGTTCATTATCTGCGGAAAAAAGTTGGTCAGGCCGCCGCCGAAACCGAAAATTTGGGCCATAAGCACGTAACTCAGCTGCCTTTTCAGGACCAGATCAGTCGTGGCCATCCGCGTCCTCAAAAGGACGGCTAAAGCGATGAACACGAAAGAGACGTAAGCGACGGGGAAGATCAGATACAGCGGTCCCGGCACGATCCAGAAGGGAAAATCGAACTTGGGAGCCAAGCCGGTCTTAAACAGCGGAGTAAAACTGACCGCAAACAGGCAGGCCCCGAAAACCCAGGACAAGATTACCGCCCGGCGATACTCCTTCTCCTTCTGTATGAGATAAACGACGAACACGAAAAAGCTTATCGGGATGAGGATAGCGCTGCCGTCCAGCACATACTGCCAGATCATCGCGAATTCCGCAGTCTTCGAGCTGACGACGCCCAGCAAGCCGGTGCTCCAAAGGCCAAGAAGGAAGGTCGTGAATGCCCACAGGCGATTAGCCGGCCCCTTTCTGTCGCTCGAAAACACCCCGATGCTCAGGATGATGCTCAATATGGCTGTAATCAGCGAAGAGACTTGAAAAGGCGTCATTTAGTTCTGTGAAAATTCAATGATTCCCATTTGTTTTGCGCGGCAATATTTCTAAGCCCCTGGGTCGGGTTGGCAGCAAAAGCGTGTTTGACTACGGACAGGTAGCCGGCATCGGAAACGTGATCGCCGTAGCCCCAACTGTCCCCGGCATCCAGCGCGTGCGCGGTTATGAAGGCCCTCAGTAGAGTTGTCTTGTTTTCTCCAAACACGACGTCGCCTGCGATTCTGCCGGTAAACTTACCGCCTGAGGTCTCAAGTCCCGTGGCTATGCAATCCTTCACGCCAAGATGTTTGGCCAAAGACTGCACGAGAGGCATTATCGCGTTCGACAACAGGATTACCGTGCGTCCCTTGAGCTGATGTTCCCGGATAATATCTGCCGCCTCCGGATAGATCAAAGTTTTAAGACGTTCATCGAAAAAATTATCTACCAGCCTCGAAAACTCCTCCACGGAGCGGCCCTTAAGGAACGCAAAAGCGTAGTTGGCGACTTTCCTCGGATCGCTCAACAGCCCCATCTTGTACATCAGGAACCAGGCGGCTATCACAAGATAGGTCGAAAGCTTGATGTACCGCTTCCCATAGAGATAAGACAGAAGCTCCTTCTGGGACTGCCCCTCGATCAGCGTGCCGTCGACGTCGAATACCGCGTACCCGTTCATTGCACCACCTTTCCCTCGATTACCTTGGTTTCTTCCTGAGGATAGGCTTCGTTGACCATCTCGCCGATCTTATTCATGACCGTATCGGTGACATGGCGATAATGGCTTTCATCGTGGTTGATGTCGTGGAATTCCTTGAAGTGCATCGGCTCGCCGATTTTAATCTTGGCCTTCTTAAGCTTCGGAAACTTATCGTGCCGGGACATGATCTCATAGGTTCCGATAAGCCCGACCGGCACGATAGGAGCCTTGGCAGTCAGGGCGATCCGACCCACGCCGGAGTAGGCTTTCTGCAGTTTGCCATCATGAGAGCGCGTGCCTTCCGGAAAAATTCCGATGGCGCGTCCGTCCTCCAGGGCGTAGTAAACCTGTTCGAACACCTTGCTTTTGTCCGGATGCTTGCGGTTGACCTTAATCTGACCGGTAACTCGCATGAGGGGGCGCCACAGTCTGCTGTCGAAAAACTTTTCCGCCGCCAAAAAATGCAGCCGTCGATCCAACACAGCGGAAATACAAAGGAAATCGAAATAGCTCTCGTGATTCAGGGCGATGATGACCGGACCTTCTTTTGGAATGTTATGCAACCCTTCCACTTCCGAAAGCCACAGAAAACGTATAAGAGGAGCGGCGATTTTTCTGAGCAGCATATAGAGAAACCTGGCCAGCCTCGTCTCCTCGTACCTGACGAATTCCACGATTTTCTTCTCTTCGGCTTTGATGTCGCTTTCTAATTCACGTTCAGCCTTGCGGAATAATCTTGTAAATTTGGAAAATTTGCTCATTTGGCGATGGTTAAATAGTTCGATTTGATTCGGTGCATGAAATCCGTAGCCAAGTCCTTTGGGTCAGGCTCGGTCCCTTTATTCGGCAGTTGAAAAGGTTCGTCGATCTTGATAACGACGTTCGGACGGCTGAAGCGCAGGCCGGAAATCCTGTAGGCCCCAAAAATCGCCATGGGCAGAATAGTCAGGCCGGGGACCCTTGTCGCCAGAAGCGCCGCCCCGATCTTTCCTTCGCCCAGGCTGTCGTCCCGGATGCAGGACCCTTCCGGGAAGAAGACGACAGTGCCGCCGGCGCGGAGGATCCTCTCCGGCAGTTCCAGCGACCGGTCTATACCCTGCCCCTGTCGGGCGGGAAAAGCGCCCATGAGATTAAAAATAAAGGCCATAAAAGGCCTCATAAAAAATTCGTCTTTCGCGATGAACCGGAGCGGATTGAAACTGGAGAAAAAGGGCAGGGCCGCGGCGATGACAGTGGGATCGTAATAGCTCTTATGGTTGGCGATTATAAGCAGCGGTCCGGGCGCGATTTTCACGAAGTTTTCCCGCCCTTCTATCGTCAGACGGGAAAGCAGCCGGACTAAAATGCGCGATCCCAGTCGGATCACGAACTGCACCCCCCGCCATATCAGATTTTGGAGCCCTTTCATTCTTTGTTTTTTATGTCTTGGCGAAATTGCGTCTTAAATATTATACCATAAATCGTAAAGATTTCCACAATTTGCGGTATTCATGCTATAATTAGGGAAACTATGCCAACCGAGAAACAAAAACGCATCCTGGTGGTTGAAGACGACACGGCCATGGCCGAAATCATGATCAACAAGCTTACGACGAGCGGTTTTGACGTTGCGCACGCGGAAAACGGGCAAAAAGCCACGGAATTGGTGGTCAGCTTCAAGCCTAACCTGGTCCTGTTGGACCTCATGCTGCCCATCCTCGACGGGTTCGGCGTCCTCAGGTTCATCCGGACGCACAAGGACAAGAACCTCAAGGATACCCCGGTCGTGATCCTCACCAACCTCTGGAGCAAGGAAGAGATCATCAAGGCCAAGGAATTGAACGTGCAGGACTATATCATCAAAGCTTATCTGACGACGGAAGAAATATTGGAAAAGATCAAACTCGTTTTGGCTAAGCACGGACAGTAACAACGATATTATGACACCGCCGCGAGGCGGTTTTTTTGCGGCCCTATTATTATCATCATTTAACAAAAAACCGCCCCGGGATCGATGAAATCCCAAGGCGGCCGTCTTCCTAAAATGCGTAGTTGAGCGTGAAGCGCGACCTGACTGACCACTGGCCGAGCTGGTTGCGGAATGCTCCCAGTTCGACGCTGTTCTTCTTGGCCTTGCCCGGAAACACCCGAACTGCCGAGCCCAGAGTCCACGCGAGGGGCTTGCCGAGAGTCTTCTTGAGGTTGACCTCAGGCGCCAGGCCCACGCGGTTGCGGATGCCTATCGATCCGAAGCGGAACACGGGATTCGTGACCAGACAGAGCGACTTGGCCGGCGGACCGGCTATGGAATGCTCGTAGCGAATGGCCGGAAAAGCGAGAGTGTACCATTTGCCGTAACGCAGAAACTGCAGGCCGGCAACGGCGTTCTTCCGTCCGAGATTGTTGGCCGTAACTGCCCCGATGCCCATCAGCCAGGTGGCCTTGGTCTTCTTGAGGAACACTCCGGCCGCGGTTTCGCTGTACCAGCCGGAAGTTTCCGGGGTGACGCTCGTGATGGAATCCGCCATGAAGCGTCCGGAATAGACCGAAGCGCGCAGAGTCTTGGTGCCGGGCGCGTCCCCGACGAAATCGACGTTCTTGAAGTCGATCTGAAGAGCCGACGCTGCCTTTGGCTTCTTGCCGTTGTCAGGCTTTACGGTCTGGGCCTGAGCCGGCGCTCCGCAAAACGCGGACACGGCCGCCGCGGTGGCGTAGGACACCCACTTCACGGCGCGCCTGGTCTGCTCGCGGGCTTCGGCGGAATAGAACATCAAGCCGAAAGGTCCGGACAGCACCGCCAGGTAGAACATCGGGTTTCCGAGTTCCAGCACCGGTTTGATCTCGCCCGAAC
>JBLMZV010000038.1:0-17176 GCA_050259015.1 Candidatus Saccharimonadota bacterium | reverse complement strand
TCACTCCCACCGCTCCCGAAGCCCCAGCCTGCACCCCCAAGACTCAGAAAACCATCAAGACCGAGACCAGAAAGATCGAAGCCTCCTACCGCCAGGCAATCAAGGACATAACCAAAGCCTACTCTTCTGCCATCAAGGCCGCCCGCAGCATCCGAAGCGCTTCCTACAAAACCGCCAAGACCGAGAGCGCTGACAAGAAGAAAGACCTCATCGCTTCCGCTCAAAGCGCCTACGACCAGGAAGTGCAAGCCCTGGCCCAGAAGCGCGACTTGGACCTTTCCAAGACAAAGGACAAGAAGACCATCAAGGCCATCAAGGAAACCTACAAAGTCTCCGAGAAGACCGCCTCAAACAAACTGAAGGACGCAAAGAAGGCCGCGGAGAACGAGCGCAAGGCCTTCAAGAAGGACCTGGAACAGAAAGCGGAGTCCATATACAGCCAAGCCGTCGCCTCAGCCCAAGCCGCAAGATCGCAAGCCTTGGCCCAAGCTCAAGAAACCCGCACCGAAGCTCTTGCTGTCCTCACCGCTCCCTGTCCCACTCCACAAGAGCCTCCGGTCACTCCTCCTCCTTCCGAAGAACCGACCACTCCCACGACTCCGGAAACACCCGCGGAGCCTGAAGTCCCCGCAACTCCTGAAACCCCGACAGAACCTTCCAACCCCACGACTGTCTTGGACACCGTCCCGGGCCAGGTCATCGACGCCGTGGCGGACGCCATCGTCGCTTCGGAAAGCGCCATCTCCTACGTCTTCCATTCCGCTCCCGCGGATCTCCAGGATCTCTTCTCCGAACCCATGAATGCCTCCGAAAGGATGGCTGACAGGATTCCGGGCGGCAAGACCACCGTGGACATCGCCGCGGCAATGGGAGCCCTGGGAATTCCGGTGATCACCTCCGCTCCGGTCATGGCCACTTCCTCGGCCATCGGTCTCTACGAATTCCTGCTCATCCTCTTCAGGTCCTTCCGGGAATTCTTAGGCTTCATCGGACTTCGGAAGAAGCGCCGCTTCTGGGGGACAGCCTACGACTCCATGTCCAAGCAGCCCTTAGACCCCGTGGTGGTCAGGCTCATCGACGCGAAGACGGACAAGGTCATCGAGACCGCCATCACCGACCTCCTCGGACGCTTCGGCTTCCTGCCTCACCAGGGAGAGGTGAAACTCACCGCAGCCAAGAAGGGTTACCTGTTCCCGACGGTTCGGATTCAAGGGGACAAGGATGAAATCTACGAGAATCTCTACCGCGGCGAGATCCTTAAGGTCAATGAGTCTGAAGTCGTGGCTCCCAACATCCCGATGGACCCTCTGGCCTTCGACTGGAACCAGCAGGCCAAGATGAGCCTGATCAAGTTCCATCCCCGCTGGGAATGGTTCGTAAGCAAGATCTCGGACATCCTGTTTGCCTTCGGCTTCCTCCTGGTCCTGTTTGGCGTCCTGTCCGGACCCAACGCCTGGAACCTGACCTTAGCCTTCCTTTACCTCTTGGTCCTAAGCATCAGGTTCTTCCTGCCCAAACACCGGCTCTACGGAAGAGTGATGTCCAAGGACAACCATGCCCTTGAGAACATCTCCCTGGAGATCTTCCATCCGGGCCTTACCCAGGTGGTCCTGACCAAGTCCCTGGTTTCCAAAAGCGGCAGATTCTTCCTCAAGGCCAACCCCGGCAAGTACCTTCTTAGAGTCAAACAGAACGAGAATACCCTGGGAGAGAGTACCATCGAGATCGGCCAGGATGGGGTCCTAAACCAGGACCTGAGGGTGTAGGGACATTTAAAAACGGCCAACCGGCCCTGCGATCTATCTGGTCGGCGATAACCAGAAACTCCACATCCCGTCCATGCCGGTATTCGACTCCTGGGGCTACCAGCTTAAGGAGGTCCTGCCGGAAAACAGTCTGGACAGGCTTTTGCCGGCCGCGGGTCCCCTGGCCAGGCGCGAACCGGGATGGCTTAATCCCACGGACTAAAAAAGCCAGGCCCCAAGGGGCTTGGCTTTTGGTTTTGTCCGTAGTAATATTCCCAAGTGCTCTAATTTTAATATTTTATGAAACTCCAAAAAGACCTTGCGCTCGCTTACGATGACGTGCTGCTGATCCCCAAGTACTCGGAAATCAGACACCGTTCCGATGTGGACTTAAGCGCCAGGATCGGCCCGCTGGCCTTCAGGTTTCCCGTCTGGTCGGCCAACATGGATACCGTGACCGAATCGAAGATGGCCATCGCTTTGGCCCGGTTCGGCGGACTGGGGATCATCCACCGTTTTTTGACGCCCGAACAGCAAATCAAAGAAGTCAAAGCGGTCAAGCGGGAGAATCTTCCGGTGGGCGCGGCCGTAGGCGTGAAGGACGGCGAGCAGGACAGGGCAAAGGCCCTGGTCGCGGCCGGAGCGGACATCCTCGTTCTCGACATCGCGCACGGCCATACCAAGATGGCGGGCGACATGCTTAAATTTCTCAAGAAGAATTTTTCCAAGATCCCGGTGGTCGCGGGGAACGTCGCGACTGCGGAAGCTTTCCAGTATCTGGCCAAGAACGGCGCGGACGCGGTCAAGGTCGGAATCGGCTCCGGATCCGTCTGCACCACGCGCGTGGTGACCGGCTCGGGCGTGCCGGCATTCACCTCGATCATGCAGTGCGCTCCGTTAAGCCGCAAGCTTAAGGTCCCGATAATCGGCGACGGCGGGATAAAGAACTCCGGCGACATGGTTAAGGCCCTGGCGGCCGGCGCGTCCCTGGTCATGCTTGGCAACCTCCTGGCCGGAACCGACGAAAGTCCGGGCAAGGTCATCTCCGTCAAAGGAAAGAGGTATAAGATCTACCGGGGCATGGCATCGTTCGCGGCAAGCAGCCACCGGCCGGACAGGAACGGAAGATCGCATCAGACCCCCGAGGGGGTGTCCCGCTACGTGCCTTACAAAGGCAGCGCGATCAGTGTCTTAGACGAGCTGATCGGAGGCGTCGAGTCGGGGCTCACCTATTCCGGCGCCGGGGATATACGGCAATTGCAGGATAAGGCGGAGTTTATCGTGGTGTCTTCGATCGGGGTCAAGGAAAACGGCGCGCACGACGTCGTGGAGCTAAAGAACCGCCCATAATTTGGGGCGGTTTTTTGATTTGACCGACCCTGAGCCTAAGGTATAAGATATCGGCACAAACGCCGCCAAAAGGCGGTGTAACAATCCCATGGAGGGAACTTTATGCTCAAGGGGAAGCCGCTTCTCGCGACGGGGTCATACCTGAATCTGGACGGAGGGTTCAAGACCGCCCAAGACTGGCTCGCTGAGTGGAAGGCGCAGGCGAAGGCCGGCCGCTCCGCAATGCTTGTCAGTCTCCTGCACTGGGGACTCAGGCTTCCGGATTTTGGCGGCCCCGTGATGATCTGCCACTATCTGGAGGTAGCCAACGGACACGCGTCGGAATCGAACTTCGGAGAGGATGAATACAGGAGTTTGTGCGGAGTCCTCTGTGACTCCAAGCGCTACTCCGCGGCCCGGACCGTCCGTCAGCTGATCTCGGAAAAGGCGTGGACGGAACTCTGCAACAGGTTTTTTGAGGTCGGGGACAGCCCCTACTACGAACCGGTTCACCGGACGCCGCTGCTTCACCAGGCAGTCGTCGATAAGCTGTTATGGTTTTTCGGCGATGCTGACAGCGGCGGTTCCTCCGACGACAATCTTCCGCGCTACGGCTCTGTGGCGGGCAACAACTATACGCGGCGGGCGAGGAGCTTCCTGCGGTCATTCCTGACGTTCGGCTGGAATGCCGGCGGAAACCGGGGGCTCAACGCCGAGGCGATCTACGGCGACCGCCCCAGCAAGGAAGAGCGGCAGCGCTGCATCGAGATGATGGCCTACTACCACAACCTCCGGCCGTCCCTCATAGACTTGATGGCCCAGCATAGGATGCTCGGTCTTCTGCATCGCATGCCGCTCGATTTGCCTTCGCGGCGGAAACTCAAGGAACTGGCACTGACTCCGGAGTACAGTCACCTTCCCAAACCCGGGACCCTCGTGCAGGCGTTCGTGGGCTCCTGGGGATCGGGCCGGGGAAGCTTTACCCAAAGGGACGAACCGGAAAGCAAATACCCGGAAGCGGCCGAAATCCTGCTTCTGTATCCGCATCTTCTGAAGGCGCTTCGCAAGAGCCGGCAGTCGGAGCGGGTTCGGCAGCAGCGGGAAGAGGAAAACCGCCTGGCGCAGGAACAGGCCCAGGCGGAACAGCAGCTCAAGCTGGCTCAGGACCGGCTGGCTGAGCTTCGGGTGAGATGAGGTTTGGCTCCAGAACCGCAAGGCTCTGGAGCTTTTTTATTTGCAGATTCCTTATGTAAGTAAATAATTACGTAATTAATTACTTACATAAAGCTTCAAGGGGCCTTAAAGGCCCGGATTCCCGCTGTCTATTGTGAATGCTTGAAAACCGCGGCGGTTATATGTTATAATTCCGTCGTTAGATTATATTTAACTTCGACGGATGGCAGCCTATTTAAGGCCTCTGGCCATCACGTGACCCATAGAGGAGAAACATGCTTACTCCTAAAGAGAAAGAGCAAATCATCAAGAAGTTCCAGGTCCACAAGGACGATACCGGCAGCCCGGAAGTCCAGATCGCGATCCTTACCCGTGAGATCGAAAAGGTCTCCGAGCACCTTAAGGAACACGCCAAGGATAACCACAGCCGCCGGGGACTGCTGAAGATGGTAGGCAACCGGCGCCGGCTGCTTCGCTACCTCAAATCCGAGGATGAGAAGCGCTGGGACAAGCTGACAGACAAGCTTAAGCTCAACAAATAGTCGTTTTGCCGCCGGCCCGCCAATAAAGCGGGCCGGATGAGCATCTTGAACATTTCATTAATTCCGCGGGTGGATAGCAATTCAGAGGCGGTATGAGGGGAGAATAGAGAATATAGGATTCAGAATGAATACATTCATCCTTTGTCCTTAATTCTTCATTCTCCATTCCTACGACTTCTGCGTTTGTTACCCCAAGCGGAAACAAAAAGGGCAATATATGAAAGCAGATAAGGTTGAGGTCGAGCTTGCCGGAAAACCAGTATCCCTGGAGTCCGGTTATTTAGCCAAGCAGGCAAACGGCTCGATCGTGGCCCGTTTGGGCGATACGGTGGTTTTGGCCACCGCGGTCATGAGCAAGACGGTGCGCGAGGGCATGAGCTATTTCCCGCTTTTGGTGGATTACGAAGAGAGATTATACGCTTCCGGCAAGATCAAGGGTTCCCGGTTCATCAAGCGCGAAGGCCGCGCCACGGATGAAGCCATCCTTTCCGGCCGTCTGATCGACCGTTCGATCCGGCCGCTGTTTCCGGAAGGCATGCGCAATGACGTGCAGGTCGTGGTCACCGTGCTCTCGGTCGACGAGGTAAACGATCCCGATACGCTGGCGATCAACGCGGCTTCCACCGCGCTCAGCATTTCCGACATCCCGTTCGAGGGTCCGATCGCCGCGGTCCGCGTCGGACGCGTCAACGGGGAGTTCAAGCTCAACCCGTCCTACGAGGAACGCAAAACCTCCGATTTGGATCTGGTGGTTTCCGGCAACGGAGAGTCTACTATGATGGTGGAAGCGGGCGCTTCGGAAGTGTCCGAAGAGGATATGGTCAACGCCATCAAGTTCGCGCAGGATTATCTCAAGCAGCTGATCCAGCTTCAGAAACAGATGATCGAAAAGGTGGCAATTCCCAAGACCGAGGTTTCCTACGTCCTGCCCACAGACAAGGTCAAGGAAGAGGTGTTCAAGTACGAAGCGAAGCTGGAGGAGGCCGCGATCGGAAGTTTCCCCAAGGAAGTCCGCGAAGCGCAGATCCAGTCCGTCCGCACCGAAATCCTGGAAAAACTTAAGGAGCAGTTCAAGGACGAGACCGGATTCAATCCGGAATTGCACATCAATCTCGCTTTCGACAAGCTTTTAAAGAAAATCATCCGCTTCAACATCCTGGAGAAGGAACGCCGGGTTGACCTGCGGCCCTTAGATCAGACCAGACCGGTCTCTTCGGCCGTCGGCGTGCTTCCCCGCACCCACGGTTCCGGGCTGTTCAACCGCGGCGAGACCCAGGTCTTAACCACGGTCACGCTCGGCTCCCACGGCGACGCGCAGATTCTGGACGGCATGGAAGATTTCGAGGAGACGACCAAGCGCTACATCCACCATTACAATTTTCCGGGCTTTTCCGTCGGCGAAGTGGCACCCATCCGCGGACCGGGACGCCGGGAAGTCGGACATGGCGCCCTGGCCGAACGGGCGATCATGCCGGTCATCCCAGACGAAGCCACTTTCCCGTACACCCTGCGGCTCGTCTCGGAAGTCATGTCCAGTAACGGTTCCACCAGCATGGCCTCGACCTGCGGTTCGACTCTGGCTCTCATGGATGCCGGCGTTCCGATCAAAGCCATGATCGGCGGCGTCGCTATGGGCCTGGTGCTCGACACGGCCACCGGCAGGTTCAAGGTGCTGACCGATATCCAGGGCATCGAGGATGCCAACGGTGATATGGACTTCAAGGTCACCGGTTCGGAAAAAGGCATCACTGCCCTGCAGCTCGACATCAAGACCAAAGGCCTGACCGTGGAGATCATGGAACAGGCCATCCACCGGGCCCGCGCCGGACGCATGCACATCCTGTCCGTCATGAAGGAGACCATTTCCGCGCCGCGGCCTGATCTGTCGCCCCTGGCGCCCAGGATCACCACTCTCATGATCAATCCGGAGAAGATCCGCGACGTGATCGGCACCGGCGGCAAGGTGATCAACAAGATCATCGCGGAAACCGGCGTGAAGATCGACATCGAAGACTCCGGGCTCGTGATGGTCACCTCCAACGACGCCGAGGCCTCCAAGAAGGCTCTGGACTGGATCCATAACCTTACCCGGGAATTCAAGGTGGGCGAAGTGTTCGACGGCCGCGTTTCCAGGATCATGGACTTCGGCGCCTTCGTCGAACTGACTCCGGGCCACGAGGGCCTCTGCCACATTTCGGAACTGGAGAATTACCGCGTCGGACGGGTGGAGGACGTGGTGAAGATCGGCGACATCCTTCCGGTGAAGATCGTGGAGATCGACCACATGGGCCGGGTGAATCTCTCGCACAAGATCCTTCTGCCCAAGCCGGCGAGGAGCCAGGACACCGGCGCTCCGGCGGGAAACGATCGCGGCAGCCGGCCGTATCACGGCGGCAATGACCGCCCGCGCGACAACCATCGCGGCGGACCGCGAATGGCATAAAACGGCAAATCAAATGACGCTCCAATCCGGGGCGTCATTTTTTTGATATAAAAAAGCATCCAGCGTCGGCTGGATGCATGCGTCAACGGATGACGGGCGGGTCGACGAACACCTGTTCGTCGTGAAAGTTTCTTCTGGGGGCGAACCGACGGTCGATCAGGTCGGCGTGCTTGCGCAGGTAGTCGGCGATTCCGGTTGCGGGTCTCCTTTCGGCGATCATCCGGTCCAGCACCAAAAACAGCGTGGCGATTTCTTTCTGCAGGAAATCCGCATCGTCGTCAGTCAGGACGCCGTTGCCGCCGTTCCCATGGGTCATTTGTTCTCCTCCTGCTGGTATAAATTTTAGAGTTTGTACAAAAAATTGGCAAATTAGTATAAGTTTTAGACATATCTTTTTCGCCCACCGGCTGTTATAATGGGGCCAGCGCAATCAGAAGGAGGACTTCAGATGGAACCGAAGATTCAGGTTTCTCAGTCCCTCTTCGAGTACCTGCTGTATGTCTTTCCCCGAAGCCTGCAATTGTTGCGGGGAGAAAGGAGACACGACTCCGAACGGCTCCGGGCCTGGCAGGGAAACGCGGTTTTTCTGACCGCGGAACCATTCGACAAAGAGGCCGTCAGGGAAGCGATCTGCGACTACTATGCGATGGCCGGATTCAGTTGCTCGCCCTGGTCGGATTTCGGGATCAATATCATCAGGGGCGAGCGGTGGGAGTTTGTACTTACCATGACGGTAGTCAAGACTTCGTTCGGCAATTTTCTCTTCATCACTGTCCTGGACCCTTCGAGTCCGCGTTGATGTCCTAAGCCAAGGCCTTTGCGCCTTACGCTTGGACATCATTTTTTATCTTTTGACAAAATCCGCTTCAGCTGATAACCTATAGCCACAACAGAATAGCAAACGTATCCAGAGAGCGAAGACGCCGTTTTCCTGAAAAACGGCAGGGGATTTGGCCCCGGTGCTTCGCCCGCAACCTGCCTTACGAGGCGTGGTGCGAATTCCAACCCTTCCGGGAAAGATACCGAAACGCTCCGTTTCGACAACTGGCTACGTCGCCTCCCGAGGCGATTTTTTGTTGTTCCGAAGAAAGGAGGAACCAGGGGAGATAAGAAGGTTTGAGGATTGCCACACAACAAGGAGGCAGATCATGAGAGGACTTACGGAGATCATCCGGATGAACGAGCTGGAGGCGGCCAGGGCCCTGCGCGAGCGCTACAAGAGGCTTAGGGCCCGGGCAGTCAGACGCTCGGACTTCGGCCGCGCCCGGCGCTACGACGGCTATATCGCGGACTTTACGCGTTTCCTGTCCGGCGATATCCGCGTTTTTCCGGGACCGCGCCAGCGCCGGGCGGGCCAGTTTACGCCGTCCGCAGGCCGGGAGTTTCCGGTGAGGATCGCGTATCCGCCGGAATTCAAGGAGAGGGCCATCCGGCTGGACCCGGGCAACAAGCGGCTTGGGGCCGATCTTGCCGCAGGCCGGCCGATCGCCTGGTGGTTCGAATGCGGATCGGAGCTGGACCGGTCCTTGCGTTTCCTTCCGGATCGCTGGCAGCAGCGGCAGTTTGAAGAACTGCGCGGCTACTACCGGCTCCTCATCCGGGGTTAGTCTGTCGGGATGGGCGATGTACCATCGCCCATCCTCCAATCTTTAATCATTTTTTTATGATAAAAACCTGCGAGTTCGTTTCGCCCAAGCATCCGGACAAGATTTGCGACCGCATCGCGGACGGATTGCTCGATGCCTATTTAAATCTCGATCCCAACGCCCGCGTGGCCATAGAAGTGATGGGCGGCCACGGCAAGATAAACATCAGCGGGGAGGTTACGGCCCTTGCGGCGGTCAACGTCCCGGATATCGCGCGGGGATTCTGCGACGGGGATCTTGAGCTTAACGTCAACATCGTAAAACAAAGCCCGTTCATCGCTCAGGGTGTGGATGCGGGCGGGGCGGGAGATCAGGGCATCATGGTCGGATTCGCCTGCCGGGATACGGACAGCCTGATGCCTTACGAGTACGAGCTGTCGCGCTCGCTGTGCCGGGAAATCTTCAAACATTATCCCTACGACGGCAAAGTGCAGGTGACGGTGGACGGCCGGGAAGCCCTGGCCGTGGCCGCAAGTTTCCAGAACGCGCCCACAAGGGATTTGCTGGACCTGGTCCGGTCGTCGGTCAAAGCCAGGGAGTACTTCATCAATCAGGCCGGCGAATGGTCTTTGGGGGGATTCGAGGCGGATTCCGGACTGTCGGGCCGCAAGATAGTCGTGGATGCCTACGGCCCCAACGTGCCCGTGGGGGGCGGTTCCTTTTCGGGAAAAGACGCGACCAAGGTCGACCGGTCAGGGGCATATATGGCCAGAAAGATAGCCGTGACGCTCTTAAAAAGGCGCAAAGAAGCCGATCAGGCCGCGGTGAGGCTCGCTTACGCGATCGGCCGGCCGGAGCCGGTGATGGCTTACGCGGAACTTACAGGCCAAAAATCTTTCCGCGCGATTCCGGATCTGGCCCGGGAGTTTGATCTTACGCCACAAGGCATCAGCCGCGCTCTGGATCTGAAAGCGGTCAGGTTCGCCGAAACTTCGGATTGGGGGCACTTCGGGCGGGGTTTCCCCTGGGACAAAGCTGAATAAAAAACGGCTCATGGGGGATGAGTCGTTTTACCTCTTCACAGTTCCAGCGCCGCCGGCACCGGAGGAAATGAGGCGTAAAAGTACCAGGTGCAATGGTAGCAGGAACGGAAACCGGCATTCCTGATCGGCATCTTGTGATGGCAGTGCGGGCAGGCTACGCGGCCGCCTTCGATCACGCCGACCTGATAGCTTGTGTTGCCGGCCTGTATCGTGACTGTCGTTTGCGGTCCTTTGGGTTTGCGCCACGCGCTTGGCAAGGGTCCCTCCTTGTGGCTGTCTGTCCATATTATATTCACAAATTGGCCTTCCCGCCAACTCGATTTTGGGGTTTTCGCTTATTCCTCTTCTGAACGCTCCCGGTTAATATACTTCATGCAATTAACCGTTAAGGAGAACAAAAAAATGGACAACGACAAACAAACCTTCCTTGCGCACTTTGACCGGGAATTTGCGACCACGAAGAACGTGATCGCGGCCTTCTCCGACGCCAAGCTTGACTTCAAGCCGGAAGGCAAGCTGCGGACCGCGAAGGAAATTTTGGGGATCTTCCCCGCCACCGAGATGTCCCTTCCGAGTTTCGCCCAGGGCAAGACGCCCGCGGAATGGACGCCTTACGCGGCCGAAACCGTGAAGGATATCCTGTCCGGCTTTGAGCGGGGGCATAAGGAGGCGCTCGAGGCCATAAAGGGGACATCTGCCGCGGACCTGCAGGAGCAGATGGATTTCTGGGGCACGCCGATGCGCCGGATCGACGCATTGTGGGTGATGTTGTTGGACAACATCCATCACCGCGGGCAGATGACCGTGTATCTTAGGGCTATGGGGGAAGTGGTCCCTTCGGTCTACGGACCGACAGCCGAAAAATCCATGGGCGCATAAAAAACTTTTCTTCGAAAAAGTCCTGGCAGGCTGTTTTAGGCGTGCATTATTGACTTAAGCTCCGCTTTTCGGTAAGATTGGCCGCGGTTTAACAAACCCCAAACCAAAGGACGGAGTGCGATGAACAAGCTTTTTGCGGTGTCACTGGCCGTTTTCGCCGCAGGTTTCTGGTACGAACATGGCCGCTTTTCGAAAGCGGAAATGGAAATCGCCTCCTGCCAGGAACGTCTGGCCAAACAGGCCAAAGCGCTGGAGGCTGTCGTGCCGGCCGTTGACAAGCCGTCTCCGGCAAAAAACATCTTCACGGCTGCGCTGCTGCCGGCAATCCTGCCGACGGCAGGAAGAGGCGCGTCCGCGCCAGAGGATTACGTAATCGCCAAAAACGACACGCTTTGGAGCCTCTCCGGGAGATTCTACGGGAATCCGCTTAAGTATAAGGATTTGGCCCAGGCAAACGGCATAGCGGGACCGGATTACCTCATTTATTCCGGCCGGCACCTGCGGATTCCGCGAGACGGCGCCGTTTCCGCGGCAATCAAGGCTAAACCATCGGGCCATCCGCCAAGGCGTCCGGTTTTTGAGAACGCGGACTTCGCCCCGGACGACGACGAGGAACTGCCGGCTGTATCCGAAGCCGAATCCGTATCATTGGTCAGGCTCATCGCGCAGGTGCCGAGGCTCGTGGAAGCGATCGGACTTCCGTCCGTCCGGTACCGGCTTAAAGGAATAGGGCCGGATAAATTCGCCGACACCCTGCGATCGCTCGAAGACCAGGTGCTTGATAAGTCCCAGTCATCCGAAAGTCCGCCGGAAATATTCCGGAACGACTCCGGCGAAGAAGTGCCGCCCAGGATCTACAGGGACCTTAACGGACCGGTCAAAACGTACTACGACCATTATCAGCTACCCGAATTGGCTCTTGTCAAAGACGGCCTGAGCGATAAGCGGATACGGCACGTGATGGAAGCGCTGAGGTGCGACAGCTGCTCTCCGGACGCTTTCCGAAGCGAGGATATTCTGGAGGCGGTGGTTAAGCTTTATTACTTCGATCAGGTCAACCGGCACGGCGGGAAAGAAGCGCTGGAGGCAATACTTAAGGAGGGTCTGTCCAGGAAATGATACATTCCCGCCTTGCATGCTTACGCAAGGCGGCTTTTTTGATGAATAAAAAGCAGACCCTTTCGGGTCCGTTTTTTTTACACGATGCGTTCCGTTTGTACTTGCAGATAAGAACTGTTCGGTGATGGGCTAATCGCCCTTGATTATTCCCCGTAGGTACAAATTATTTAAAGACGCAGTCGGTTTTAGAACTCTTGTGTAGAGGGTTCGCCTCCCGGTAACAACATTGTGCGCTTTTTAAAGATTTCGCGATATGGACAAAGAAGAAGCGAGCCGTCCGATTACCGGGCTTATTCGGAGGTTAGGAAACAAATAAAGACACAATGTCCCAAAAAGGGGGATAAGTCACCCACCTTCCGCCGCCGGGCGGGTTGGACCGTTTTTCTGCGGGTTGGCTAACCCGCAGCGTTGACCGGGAGCAAAACTTGAGCTATTATTGCCGAAGTTACACAAACTGGAGGATGGTATGAGTAACCGCACGATACGGAAGAGCTTTACAGGAAACTCAAGGCGGACGCTGAGAACTGGACCGCGGACGTTTCCAAAAGCGGAAGCGAGAAGCTGACTCACATCCGGCATAATATCGAGGTCTGGCAAGACTGGAAGCCGGGAGAGTGGGATATAAAAAAACTGATAGCGGAAGCGGAAATCATCGAAGGAATCCCCTTCGTGAATTTGAATACCGTCAGACAGTGGAAAAGATTGCGCAACTCCGAAAAAGACCTGGTGGATATCAGTTTAATCGACGACTATCTGTCGAAATAGAAATTTTTGCATAAAACCGGGGAAATCCCCGGTTTTATGTTGCAAAAAAACCGTTCTCTCGCCCGAGAGAACGGTTGTCCAAGCTGGACCGGTTTGCCTAAAACGTCGTGTTGATGAGTCGGGCGCCGAACCCCCAGAGGAGGCTTAAGGCGAGAAACTCGCCTTCGTGCCCCTGGCCCATCACGAGCGCCGGTTTCTTGTATCCTTCTTTTTCGGAAACGGCGAGGATGAGCGCCGTGGCGAAGACCGAACGCGCCGGTCCGATGAAGCTCCGAAACAGGGTCATGGCCTCGTGCCGGGTCCTGAGGTTGCGCCCCATCAGGTTTATGACCGCGTTCTGGAACTCCTCGGCCTCCGAAAGCTCAACGCCCATGGCGCGGATTTCCGACTCCTTCATTTCCATGCAGGCCCGGAACGCGCCGCAGAACTTCATCGCGTGGTGGAGTTCATGCTTGAGCGCCTGGGTGAACTCCGCTGTCTTGCCGCGCGCCAGCTCCAGCAGGTGATCCAGGTGCCGGTCCGTCTTGTAACCCTCGATGCCAACCAGGTCGAATTTTTCGGCCTTGATTGCCCGGTAGACCATCTCCTGGCTCAAGCGCACGGCCTTTCGCGGCCGGACCTCTTCCGGAGCCTCGTGCTCCTGCAGGATGAACGTGATCTCGTGCCGGCGGGCGTGCGTCATTGCCAACTCGAACAGTTGTTTGGCGTGGCCTTCCCGGCACTTAAGGTACCGGTAGGTCTGGGACAGGTCCGGGTTCAGATCGGCCAGCGTCCCTGAGAGCTCCTCGAGCCGAGTCAAAACGGGGATAAATCCGTTGCTCATAAGGTCCCTCCGTTGTTTTGTGAACAACCTATACTAACTCTTTTGCCAGGCGCGGTCAAACCTTAACGGGTTCCAATCTTTACTGATTAGTGTTATAAATATGGGCAGGGCAAAAGGAGGAGGAAATGGGCAACCAGGAGAACCATAACCGAGGCCAGGCGGACGGCTCAAAGGCCGGCGCCTATACGCAGGCAATCACCGAGTGCGCTGACATTTTCACCCCATCTAATGACGGCTACATCGAAGGTTTCCAGTCGGGAGTCAGTAATCCCAGCCAGAAGGAAGAGTCTCCGGCTGAGGGGAGTTCTACCGCTCCCGAATCCAGCCATTACTCTGAGTGGGACGGGACCCGCCGATCACGCTCCGCGTCCACTGTGGTCTGTCTGGAATGCGACGAAGAGTACGACCCGGATGACTATAATGAATGTCCCAACTGCGGAGCCGATTTGCCGGAAGCGGAAGATGAGGACAGCGGGGAGGAAGGCTTGATCGAATGTTCCGACTGCGGGCAGATTTACAACCCGGATGAATTTAAGTTCTGTCCGACTTGCCTGGCCAATAATTCGCCGGACGACGGAGAAGAAGAAAAGGCTGCAGCGAAGCCGGAGCCGGGGGAATATAAGCCTGATAAGACGCTTGAGGAGTATTTCGCCTCAAGCGAGGCCGAGCCGCTGATTTTATTCGGGGTGACAATGGTGTTGTTCCTGTTGTTCGTGATAGTAATGAGTCTGGCAAGTTTTTTTTGAGCCGACGCGGCTCAGGGCGGAGAGAAAATCCGCCTTTTATATTTGCAGTATTCCCGGAAAAATGGCAAAATTAAACGGCCAGTAAACTGAAAATCACAACATGAGCGCAACATTACTTTTTAGGGAATTCAACAGGGAGAAGATCGAGCCGGCCTGGGAGGATGTCCTCGCCGCCAAAGGTACGCCGGAATTCGACCCGGAACTCAGCTCCGTGTACATGCGGGAAGACAGGGTGCCGGCTATGTCCGCCCTTTTCGCCATCGACAAGAAACTTTTGGATCAGCATTCCCGCAGCACCTTCGCCATGCCCCTGAAGCTCGACTTTGAGGCCCTGCTTGAGAAGCTATTCGAGAAAGCGCTTGGTATAAAGCTTCCGGAGCAGGACTTTTTCCCCAATGAGGCCGTGGCGGGAATCCCGCTGGAACTTTGGGTCGACCTGTTCAAGGGCTTCACGCCGCAGGTCGTCGAGCAGATGAAGAAGGAATGCCAGCGCAAGAATTTTCCCTTCGACATGTTCAAGGACTTCCTGATGGGCATAAAGAACGTGGTGAAGTTCTGTCTGGACAACAATTCGGCGTTCGTGGGCTATTACAGCACGGCGCCCGGGGCGTTCCTCCGCCTGCGCGAGGAAAAATATCTGGCCCGCCTGCGCGACGAAGTCCAATAATCGCATACCAAAAAACCTCCCGAAGAACGGGAGGTTTTTTGATCATTTTGATTTTTCAGCTTTTCGGAAAAGGGGATACTCCGGGAGGGTTGACAAAAAGGCCGGTTAGGGGTTATCTTAATATGCTAATTCCGTAAGGAGGAAGTTACGGACAACTTCATTTCGGAAGCCTACGGCCGCGACATAACCTTCCACAAGCGGGCCGGTTTCGCCGGTTCCGCGGTCACCGACCGGGAGCTCGTCTTAAGGTCCAGGCAGGGAAGCCTCCAGGCGCGCAACGATCTCGTTTGCCGGTACCTGCCTTTGGTGCTGGTGTTCCTGTCCCGTTCGCGCTTCTTCCGCGGCATCGTGCCGGACATGATCCAGGCCGGCAACATCGCCCTCATGGATGCGGCCCGGTCGTTCGATCCGGACCGGGGGGTTAAGTTTACGACCTATGCCTGCAGGGCGATCCGGAGCAACATCAACGCCGTCGTCGCGGAACAGCCCGTGCTCGGTCCCGGCAAGCGCACCGAAGGAAGCGCAGTCTGGGCCAAGCAGGCAGCCACGCGCATCAGGTCCTTAAACCATGAGATCAAGCCGGACAGCGACCTGACGGTAGAGAACACTCTAAGCTCTTCGGCTGCATCGCCCGAGCAGATCCTCCTGGCCAAGGAATACCAGGAGAAAATCGCTTCCGAGATCCAGCAGGTCATCAGTCGGGTGGAAAAGCTCAAGCCGGCGCGTTTCCGGATGTTCGTCCGGCGGTATGGCCTGGACAACGGGCTCAACGTCAGGACATTCGACCAGATCGGCAGGGAGGCCAGGCTCACCAAGCAGGCGGCCCAGCATAAGATCACCTCCATCTGGAAGAAGGTGGGCCAGGGCCGCGATGAGGACTGGCTTATCGACCGGTTCGAGAAGCTGCAGCTTTTGTCCGAAGTCAGCGGGTGCACCGTCCGTTTCCAGCCGGAGACCAATGCGTAAGCGTTGGTCTCCGTTTTTTTTGTCCAAAAATCATCAGGCTGGCGTTATTGAAATTGCTGCGAGCGCTGAAAAATCCGGACCTCAAATTTTCAGATCTGTGGACGTGGATCTGCAGCGAGGGTAGGGGAATTGCGATTGTTTAAAGCCTGTATTGATTCGATACATAAAATCCCTTGCAGGCGAGTCTCGCAATTTTCCGTAAAGCCGAGCGTTGTAGATTCCTCAGGTTTTTCATTAGCTCGCGACTTTTTCCGTCCCTTTTTCCTGCTGTCACTTCTTCATATACGTTAAAACACAGCGTTCCGCTCGCGGAATTGAAAAAGGGACAAAAGAAAAACCGCGGCCGCTTTGCAGCAACCGCAGTTTACGAACTACTGCGTGATCAGGTCGAACATCCGCTTCCAGTCCTTGGCCCCGTCGGGACGGAGCATGGCGTGGGTGAACCAGGCCTTCATCCCCCCGATGGAGTAGACGTAGTTGCAGATCCGATCCACGCCCGCGGACATGGGGTGGTCGTGGTGGTTGGTGTCCGTCGCCATGATGGCGTATTTCACGCCGTTGCGGGCGGCGACCAGCACCAGCACGAATCCGATGGGCATCTCGTGGCCGAAGAACAGCATGCCCTTCTCGCCGAGCGTGAACGCCTCGGCCGGCATGAGCATGTCCGTGAGCAGGATGTCGGTGTTGCCCTGGGCGAGGATTTCCATGGCCGTCTCGTACGAATCGGCCGTGACCACGCTGTGCTCTCCGAACTCGCTTGCCGCTGCCAGGTGCCGGGGGTTGTCGTCGATGATGAGGATGTTCACTGGTTCTCCTTCTGGAGTTTCCCGACCCAGACCGCGAGGTGCTCGAGCTGGCCGATGGAGTAGGCTTCGACCCTGCCGGCGTAGAGCGGCGCTGAGGTCAGGCCGAACGCGGAGGACAGGTCCCTGGGTATCAGGAGCAGGGCTACGTACTTGCCGGCCTTGAGGGGCTTGAGCGCGTACCGGATGTCGCCCATCACGACGAGCTTGGCGTCGTCCGGCGAGTCGGTGAACTCGATTCCCGGGACGAGGGTGCTGAGAACGTTGGTGACCGCAGCCTTCACGGGGTCCTTGAGATCGACCTTGGTTTTCACGTATCCTCCTGTTTGTTGACTAAGCATTCTATCTTATTTCGGGCTTTTTGTCAACGCTACCCGGTTGCTTTTCACGGCCAAAAGCGGCATAATAGGTATAGCAATACCTATTTCGATACCTATTTAAGTACCTATTCCATGAGAAATAAAAACATCAGGAAAATCGCGCGGATCGGCAATTCCAGCCTGGGCGTGACTTTGCCGGTGGAGTATCTGGCCGAACTGAACTGGAG
>JBLMZV010000037.1:0-3199 GCA_050259015.1 Candidatus Saccharimonadota bacterium | reverse complement strand
GTGGAGCAGTCATTAAACGACGCCAAGCTTACCCCCCAGCAGATCGACAAGATCATCCTGGTCGGAGGCCCGACCCGCATGCCTTTGGTCCAGAAATTCGTGGAGAATTTCATCGGCAAGCAGGTCGAGCACGGCATCGATCCGATGGAAGCGGTGGCCAAGGGCGCGGCCATCCAGGCCGGCGTCCTCTCGGGCGACGTGCAGGGCAAGGAAATCCTGCTTCTGGACGTGACTCCTTTGACGCTCGGCCTGGAAACCCTGGGCGGCGTGGCCACTCCGCTGATCGATCGCAACACCACGGTGCCGACTTCCAAGACCCAGACTTTCTCGACCGCGGCGGACAACCAGACCTCCGTGGAGATCAACGTCGTGCAGGGCGAACGGCCGCTGGCCTCGGAGAACAAGTCCCTCGGCCGGTTCCATCTGGACGGCATCCCCACGGCGCCCCGCGGCGTGCCGCAGATCGAAGTGACCTTCGACATCGACGCCAACGGCATACTTAAGGTGACCGCCAAGGACAAGGCCACGAGCAAGAGCCAGAACATCACCATCAGCGGCTCGTCCAACCTGTCCAAGGAAGAGGTGGAACGGATGAAGAAGGAGGCGGAGATGCACGCGGAGGAAGACCGCAAACAGCGCGAAGTCATCGAGACCCGCAACCAGGCCGACACCCTGATCGCCGTTTCCGAACGGACCCTGAGGGACGCCGGGGATAAAGCCCCGGAGGCGGACCGCAAGGCCGTGACCGAGAAGATCGAGGCGTTGAAGGCCGTCAAGGACAAGCCGGACCTGGATCCGATCAAGAAGGCCATGGACGAATTATCGAACGCCATCCAGAAGGTCGGGGCGGCCATGTACCAGCAGCAGACCCCCAACGGGGGACCAACCCCCGGACCGTCAGCCGGAGCCGGCGCCAACCCCGGCAATGCCGATGCCCAGGGTCCGGTCGAAGGCGAGTATCAGGACGCGAACAAGGATCAGAAATAACCATTATCGGGCCGGGCCGCTTTTAGCGGCCCGGCCTAAAGCAAAAATATGCCCGAACAAAACATCAACGTGAAGATCGACGATGCAGCGCTGAAAGGCGTTTACTCCAACATGATGATGGTCTCGCACACGCGCGAGGAATTCATCCTGGATTTCCTTAATATCTACCCCGCGCAGAAACAGGGCGTGGTGGTCAGCCGCGTAATCACCAGTCCCGAACATCTCAAGCGGCTGGTGGCCGCTTTAACCGAGAACATGCAGAAGTACGAGAACCAGTTTGGCAAGATAGAGGAGACTTCCCCCGTGGACAGCAAAGAGATCGGGTTCCGGACGCAATAATCGAAATCATTTAAAGTATGGACACAAACGAAAATTTCCCGGTTGCCGCCAAGCAGGTGATCCTGGGCGCGGTCTCGTATCTGGCACTGGTCGCCGACTGGTGGCTGGTTTCCCTGGCCCTGTACGGCCACCGTTCCCTGGCTTTCTGGCTCTGGGCGACGGGCGCGATCATCGTCTCCATCTGCGTAAACAGTTTCTTTTCCCTGGTTCGGCCCAACCGGGTCCTGCTGCTGGCCGTGCACCTGGCCGGACTCGTCACCTACCTCATGATCATGCCGAAGGATTTTTACGTCATGCTCGGCGGCGCCGTCTTCTTCATCTTTTCCGTCATCTTCAGCGGCTGGATCGCCAAGGAAGGGGAGAACCTGCTGAATTTTTCGGTCAACCGGACGGTGGGCACCACCCAATCGCTTTTGATCTACGGCTTTCTGCTTTTACTGGGCCTGAATATTTACTACAATACCAGCCAGGATTTCAAGCGGAATCCCGACCAGTTCTATTCCCGGTTTTCCGATTCCGTCGCCCGTGGAATCCCGTTCTTCTCGCAGAACATCAGTCCGGAAACGAACCTTAACGAATCGCTCGACCAATACCTTCTGACCCAGACCAAGGACGTCCAGGGCGGAAGCATCGACAGGCTGCCGGACCGGCAAAAGAACAGCCTGCTTATGCAGGCGCGGCAGGAATTCACCAAACAGTTCGGGATCAACGCCTCCGGGAGCGAGACCATGTCCGAAGTCGTCTCCCAGATCATCGCCGAGCGGACCCGGGGGATTTTCGACCGCCTGGGCAAATATTTTCCGATCATCTTCACGCTGATCATCGTGGCGCTTTTGCGGACGTTCATGTTCGTCTTCAGCTGGCTGTCTCTGTTTTTCGCCTGGCTGATGTACCGGCTGCTGCTGGTGCTTCGGTTCTTCCGCCTCGAAAAAGTCGCGATCGAGGTGCAGAAATTACGTCTCTAATTTTTCCTACTTAGGCTTTTATGGCTGCTGATTTTTATTCCGTTTTAGGGGTTTCCAAATCCGCCTCGCCCGACGAGATCAAGAAGGCTTACCGGCGTTTGGCGCATGAATACCACCCCGACAAGAACAAGGGCAACGAGGACAAGTTCAAGCAGGTCAACGAGGCCTACCAGGTCCTTTCGGATCCGGGCAAGCGCCAGCAGTATGACCAGTTCGGGACGACTTTCCAGAACGGAGCCGGCCAGGGCGGATACGGTGCGGGCGCCCAGGGCTTCGACTTTTCGAATTTCGCCCAGGGCTTCGGCTTCGGCAACGGCAACGTGGAATTCGACGACGCTTTCGACATGTTCTCCGAAATCTTCGGCGGCGGTTCGCGCCGTCCCCGGCGGGAGCGCGGCGTCGATCTGGAGATGGAGCTTCATTTAAGCTTCGAAGAGGCGGTGTTCGGCACGGAAAAGGAAATTGCGATCGAGAAGAATGACGCCTGCCCGCGCTGCGGCGGCTCCGGGGCGGAATCGGGGGCCAAGGTGATCACCTGTCCGAAGTGCCACGGCGCCGGCCAGATCCGGACCATGCGTCGGACCATTTTCGGCCAGGTTTCTTCGGTGACCGCCTGCGACCGCTGCGACGGCACCGGGAAAATCCCCGAGAAACCGTGCGCGGAGTGCGGCGGTTCGGGACACCAGCGTCGGGTCAAGAAACTTAAGATCAAGATCCCCGCCGGGGTGGAGAACGGTTCCCGGATCCGGATCGGGAACGAAGGGGAAGTCGGGTACAAGGGATCCAATTTCGGCGATCTGTACCTTAGGTTGAGCGTCAAGGACAGCCCGAAGTTCAGGCGGGAAGGGGAGACCATTTTTTCCGAGGTGCCGATCAGTTTTTACCAGGCCGCCCTGGGGACCGCTGTC
>JBLMZV010000036.1:0-6577 GCA_050259015.1 Candidatus Saccharimonadota bacterium | reverse complement strand
GGTTCCTTCGAACGGTTTATGGCGATCCTCATCGAGCAGTTCTCGGGCGCGTTCCCGGCCTGGCTCTCCCCTGTCCAGGCCATGGTGCTGCCGATATCGGAAAAGCAGAACAAGCGCGCCTCCGAAGTGCTCGCGCTCCTCAAGGAAAACGGCATCCGCGCCGAGCTCGACGACCGCAACGAATCGATCGGCAAGAAGATCCGTGAAGCCGAAATGGATAAGGCTCCCTACATGATCATCATCGGCGAAAAGGAAGTGGAAGCCGAAAAGATCGCGGTCCGGGGCAGGAGCCAGAAAGACCTGGGGCAGATGGACCCCGTGAAATTCCTCGAGACGCTCAAGGAAGAAATCGGAACCCGCAGCATCAAACCGAAAATATAGGAAATATAAAAAGCGCCTGGCTCTCTTATGAGAGCCGGGCGCTTTTTGCGTTCCGGTTACGACGGCAGGGATCCCTGCACGCGCACTTCGCCGGACTGTTCGTCCCACACCAGCTTGTACCCGGCGGGCACCTTGACCTTGTCGTTGAGGATGACGGGCACCCGGGTGAGCGTGCCGTGGGGCTGCAGGCGGATTGAGAAGTCCACGGTGCCGTTGTTGTTCACGTAGGGAAACGTGAAGTGGTCGCTTTTGCCGACCACGAACGGGACGTCGGTGACGTAGTTGTAGTTTCTCGTCCACTCGTGGAGCCACAGCAGCGAACCGTCCCAGGTGTTGGGCTGAAGGCCCAGGAAGGTGTTGGGCAGGTCGGGCCCCGACACGATCACCTGGTAGGTATTCCCCGACACCTTCGTGATGGACAGGGTAACGGTCTTGATCGGGGTCACCTCGGTCGGCTCGGAGGGGCTGGCCGGGTTGCGGATTCCCCCCTTCTCCGAGTGGCAGGCGGCGCCGAAGAGCGCGAATGAGACCGTAAGCAGCAGCGCGGTAAGCCTGTTCATTTTCCACCTCCGCCCCTAAAGAGGGCTGCAAGACTGTTTGTATCCAAATTCCGGAAAACCGGTGTGTTTCCTCCGTTTCACATTATGCTAAGAACTGTATATCTTAGCACAAAATCGGGCAATTGTCAATGCTATGACGCGCCATAGAGCGCCAGGCCGAACCAGTGCCAACTGCGAGAAAAGAAGGTGTCCTCCGGCAGGGCGAGCTTATTATCGCTCACGTAGAAATCGTTGACGAGCCGCCGGGCCTGCTCCTGATCGGTCGTCGAAAAGACGGAAAGCGGCGAGGCCAGCAGGTTCTCCGCGAACTGGCACTGATATGAACCGTTGGCCTTCTGGTATATGGTGCAGAAATTCCTGCCCGCGGCGTACTGCCGTCCGAAAACCGAAGCTTGGGCCAGTATCCCTCCCGCCTCCTGACTGGGGGTCTGTATCTGGTCCAAAGCGATCCGCCAGAAAGTCCGGAAGGCGTCGTACGTGTAGTTATCGGCATCCGCGTTGGCCATGAACGTCGAGAAGCTGCCGTTCTGCTTATCTACAACCACCCAGTTCGGGGGCAGCCGGTATTGGCTTAAGGGGCCATTCGTCAGGACCCGGCCGAGGACCTGGTAATTGTCCGAGATCAGCTTGTTCCAGTCATGACCGGGATCGTACTGCCTAAACAGCCGATACTCGTAAGGCGCGAAGTAGGAGGGATTGTAATAAAGCTTGCCGTTCGAGTCGGCCCAGTTGCCGGCGGTCAGCAGACGCTGACCGGCCGCGATCCCGGTTTCGTTTTCGTATATGTCGGAGGCGATCAGCCGTCCGGCCTCGGTATAGTCGGGCCGGTTCCATTTGGCGCCGGCCAGAAGCAAAGCGTAAGCGATATCCGAGTCGGCATCCGTGGCGGAATTGGTATCCTCGATTTTGACGGAATAGGTCCGCTCCACGGAAAGCATGATGCCCCGGCGCTTCAAGCCGATGCTGCCGGGGGTCGCCGTGAACTTCCAGGAAAACAGATTGTCGCCCGGTCGCCGGATATTACCCTGGGTCCAGTCCCAGACCCGGCCGAACGTCTGCTTATCCCCCGCCCAATACGACTGGAGGAGGGCGTAGCTTTGGGACTCGCTTGTCCCCTGCCGATTCTGATCGACAAAAAACCCGCGTGAGTAGTCGGGTTTTAAGTCCGTCCAGTAAAGATTTACGAGCGAGTCCTTTACGGAATCCTTGGCTGACGGGTCGCGGGTTTTGAACATGCCGAACAGATCAAAGGCCTTGAGGCCCATCATCTGCAGAAAATCGACCTTGGTCTTGCCGGACTGGCTGGGCTGCGCTTCGGCATAGCCCGGCTGCCGGATATGATCATAGATGTTTTGAGGATCCCAGTAAGAGATGCCGCGATTGATGGAAGGGATCTGCGACAGGTTAAGGTTTTCCTGCCTGGCCATAGTCTCGACGCGCGCGTCATTGATCTTGTAGACCTGCCTGATGTCGTTGCTCGAGACCAGAGTGTAGTAATAGTTGAACTCCTGGGAATTCCCCCACTTCCTGGCCAGCGCCTCGTTCTGCTGCGCCCAAAGGTCAAGGTGGTCATCCGGGTTGTGCATCACCACCCATCGGGCGAACAGCCAGGGTTCGTTGAGGGCCTGGCCGTAGTAAAGGTAGTTGCCTTCGTAAATATAATCCTTAAGCGGCACGCCCGCGCCGGACAGGACCGGGTCATTATCCGCCCTGGTAATCAGGATCTTGCCGTAATCATAGTGATTTTTCAGATAGTCCGCGGCGGCGATCTGCCCGCCCAGCGGCCGGTTGGAATTGAGCGACACCGCCTGGAGCTTGTTTTGGTAGGCTTCCGAATAGAAGTGGCCGAACGTGAAGCAAACCGCGGCCGTGACGAGGAAGCTCGCGGCGGAGACGCTCAGGCCGCGCAGCCAGCGGGTGCCCCTGGCGGCTTGGATCAGATAGGCGGCGAGCAGCACCGGGGTCAACACGATGAATCCGATCCAGGTCAGGGCATACCGCTCGTTGAGAAAAATGGTGATCGGCGGCAAATCCGGGACGCTGATGGAATAGGACCCGGTGTATACCGCAAACAGGATCATGGCCACCGGGCTTAGGGTGATGAGCAGGGCGGCAATCGCGTCGAATCGCTTCCTGAGAAAAAACAGAAGCAAGGCGAACGACGCCAGGCTCAAATACACCAGGGGCTGTCCGATCATGTAATAGGAAGCGTGGAGGAAGTAGTTGGCGGCCTGGACGATGTTGTGCTTGGTCGGAAAAATCGCCTCGAAAGGATCCCTGATCCAGGCGCCGCCCGCGAACGACAGCGGATTGCCGCTATAGAACCAGCTATAGCCCATGACCGCGACCACCCCGACAATGGCGATAAACAGGAATATGATGACGTTGGCCTGCAGCTCTGACCGGCTTTTGCGCTTAAAGAAGGTCTGGAGCACGAATATCACCATAAGCACCGGAATGAGCGCAAACCCCTCGTAGCGCGAAAGTCCGGCCAAGGCGGTAAAGATGGCCGCCCATAAAAGGTACTTCAGACGATCCTCCTGCAGCCAGCAGACCATGAAGTAAGCCACCGCGAACAGGTTCGAGAGGAACAGGATTTCCATCATCGGGACGACGGAATAGTACAGGATATAAGGATTAGCGATAAAGAGCAGAGTCGCGAAAAAGGCCAGCGCGCGGTTGCCGGTCAGACGGACGACAAGCCGGTAGAGAAAGACGGTGCCCGCCACGAAGAACGGGATCAGGACGATCGCGCCGGCCAATCCCGTCCGGTACAGGGGGGCGATAGCAGTGAACGGGGCAAGCAGCAGGTGCAGAAGGGGCGGCCAAAAACCGATCTGCGAAATGCCCGGAGTGGTGCTGTCGAACAAGGCCCGGCTGAAGTTCAGATGGGCATTCTCGTCGGTCAGCACCTTGAGAAGATTGAGATTTAGGACCCTTCCAAGCATGAAAGAAGAGGCGGCCAGGGCCAGGAGGCCCACGATCCACTCGGTACGCCTGACGAAAAATTGTCTAAGTGGTTTTAACGACATAGTTTGGCACCTTAATGCTGCTTTCTTTGGACACCAGATGTTCTCCGTGCTTGGTCTTGGACCAATGGTGGGGCTTGATCATAAGTTCGACGCTCGCTTTGACGCTGGCGTAGGCCAGCATGATCCAATACAGGGGCGACAGGAGGCTGTATTTCACCAGCTCGAATCGCCGGCGTTTGTAGGCGGCGATGAGGTTTAAGTAGACGAAAATCGCGTTGCCGATGATGAATGAGGCGAGGGAGACGTAATAGATTGGCCCCGGGAAGAAGGCGCGGATGTAGGCGGAGTGGGTCGTGAACCAGCCCACCAAGAGGAACCAATAGAACAGGTTCAGCACGTTTATCACGACGCTGCCCGGAACGGTAAGCAGGAACGCTCCGAAATTCTTCCAGCCGCCGATTTCCCTGGCGAAACGGGTCGGATGCCGGAGATGGACTATGCTGGTCTGGATGAACCCTTTAATCCAGCGGGAACGCTGTCCGATCCAGGCATCCGCGGTAGCGGTAGCCTCTTCCCTGCTGACAGAATCCAATATCTCCACCCGCTTTCCCATGCGCGCCAGCCTAATCCCCAGATCGCAATCCTCGGTCACGTTGTACGGATCCCAGGCGCCGGCTTCGCGTATGACCGCGGTGCGGAAGTGGGTGCTGTGTCCGGAGAGAGGGATGGGGAATCCCGACAGGGACAACCCGGGCAGGAACAAATCGAAGTGGAAAGAGAATTCGGCGTTGAACAGCTTCGTGATCAGGCTCTGGCCGATGTTGTAGTGGTCGAGCCGGGTCTGCAGGACATCCACATCCGTACGCTTTCGGAAAGCGACCACCGCCTTCTTTAGCTGATCGGGGTCCGGCATGATCTCGGCGTCGTAAATCACCAGGAACTCCCCTTTCACCTGCCGGAAAGCGACATTCAAAGCCTTGGGTTTAGTTTTCGGCTGCACATCGGGCAGGATCAGGGTCCGAAAATGCTTGGGAGGATCGGCAGCCCGGATCGCTTCGATCGTCTCGGTATCGTACTTCTCCAGGGTGATGATCACGTCCAGCTTCTCGGGCGGATAATCGATTGCCGTCATAGCCTGTATGATCTGGCCAATCACTTCCGCTTCCTTGTAGAGCGGAATCAAAATCGTGTACATGGGCAGATCGTCGTCGGAAAGAGAAGCGATTTCCTGCGGCGTCGGTCCGAGCATCTCCTTCTTCAGGGATTTATGGATCACCGCAAACTTAAAGAACATCAGCACCACGTAGAACACGGCGATCGCCGCCGAAATCGTGATCAGGAAAGGCACGCCCAACAGCAGCCAAATCCCGTAAAGGATTGCGGCCGAGAGGACGGCAAGCACCGCCGCAAGCGCCACGGTTTCGAGAAAAACGTGCCTCTTGGCGCTCATCACCTCCGGCAGGAACAGGAAATCCTTTTCGTTGTCGAAATTCATATCCAGACGCTCCGACTTATGCGGATAGTCCAGGAACTTGAAAATCGATCGGAACATATAACGGATGCGCAGGCCGATTGCCCCCAGCGCCAGGGCAAGACCGTCCCTGACGACGCTGACCTTGCTCTCGCCGGACTGGCGCTCCCCGAAAGACACCGGCATGCTTCCGATCCGCCAGCCTAACCGATTGGCCTTGAACAGAAACTCGTAATCGAACCCCCACGGCCCGGCGTCGATCCCGATATTTTTCAGCACGCCCTTCTTGAACACCTTGAGGCCCGATTGCACGTCCACTCCGGGCAGTCCCAGCAGCAGATCCCCGAAAAGGAACCGATAGGCCCGGCTGAAGATTGTCCTGACCGAACCCTTCCGGACCCTGTCCGCCACTACGATGTCGTAATGCTTAAGCTGCTTGACCATCTCGGAAATCGCTTCCGGCGGATACTGTAGATCGGCGTCGATCATGGCGATGACGTCGCCCTGCGCTTCGCCGAAGCCCTCCAGGAGCGAATAAGTCTTGCCCTGCCTGCCGCGTTTCCGCAGGACCTTCAGCGGCAAAAGGTTTTTGAACTTCATCAAGAACTCATAACTTCCGTCGGTCGAATTATCGTCGACGAAAATCAATTCGAACTTTTTACGACCCAGATTGAGCGGCTTGACCATCCTGCGGAGCAGTTGATCAAGGTTAAACCTCTCGTTATAGGTCGGTACGATTACACTGAGCATAAGCTGCATCTTTTCGTTAATTTCTCGCTTCGTGAGCGCGGAGCGCCAACACATGTAGTGACATTACCTTACGCCCTGCCCTATCTGCTACTGTATTATTCGCCCATGATTATCTGACCCAATCCGCTTCATTTGTTCAGTGGCCCTAATGCCTTTGCCCGGCAAGGTTTTTGGGCGGGCAGGGTAAAACAGCCGATTGAGCCGTGATCAGCACGATAATCGCCCATGGGTTGTATCTAAAGACCAATCCGCCCTTACGTGAACTGCAAAGAGTTTGGTTGTTTGGACTATCTCCCGGCATGGCCTCGGCCGCCGGCCGCGCCCCGGAAATATTAACAGGAGAGGATAATCGGCTTTTGCCTGTAACGATTTTCCGAATGTCGCGTCTTGCGTTAAAATAAGGGCATGCAAGCAAATGACGACAATCTTTCCACCAAAGCCGA
>JBLMZV010000035.1:0-13142 GCA_050259015.1 Candidatus Saccharimonadota bacterium | reverse complement strand
TCGACGGAATCGCCTGCGCTTGCAGTTTGGCCGGAAAAATAAAAAACGCCAGCAGCAGCAAGGCGAGTACGCTTGCCAGCCACAGGCCATTGACCGCGCCTATTCTAATTGAATTCATAATGGCATTCGCCCAGATATATATTCACCTCTCCGTTATAGACGGCGAGGCAGTCCTTTTGCCTGGTAATCGCGTCTTCGATGGTTACCCAACTCTGGCCGGCCGGGACGGGCTTTACGATGGCAACGCCGGCCACCTTGGGCTCCGGACTTTTCTTCGGCATATCCCAGGCGATGCTTCCCGCGTTTTTGTCCGGCACGATATTATAAAGCGGTTCGCCAATGGGTTCGATGTTTGAGGCGATTGTCTCCGGCAGGTCGTTGCTTATGCCCGAGCTGCCCGACGCCGTGCGGTAGGCCAGCGCGAACTCGCGCATGGATCCGACCCCCTCCCTGACGGAGGACGCGAGCCGGTACTCGGATTCGGTCGGCGCAAGAAGCGCCAGCATGGAATCGGCCGCTTCGCCGTAGAAGCCGGTTACGCCCGCCCAAAGATCGCTTACGCCTTCGAACAGCGGCTCGTCGCCTATAAGCTGCACTACGGCTAAGCCCGCGTCGGAGAACATCCGGTCCTGCAGATCGGCCACGGCCATCGAACGTCCCGGATGGATAACAAAAAGCGCCGCCATCAAGATGGCGATCGCGGACGCATAAAATATTTGTTCAGCCCGACGGTACATAAGTGAGTTTTGTTTTTTGTGTTTATTAAGCCAGGGGCAACAGGCTGGAAAGATCGAGCAGATGATACATCTCCGTAGCGGAGGCCTGGTAAAAATCGACGACTGCCGAGTACGGCAGCACGAACGTCTGCAGATCCATGCCGCTTAAGAGGGCGGTCATCTCGGTGGCGGCAAGCTGATAGAAGCTGTAGATGCCCTGCACCACGAAGACCATCGGCTGCGCGATTATCGAAAGATCCGCCGCGACTTCCTGCACCTGACCGGTCATATCGAGAATGCTCAGCGCATCCCGCACGTCAGAGCCGGACGCCACGCCGATTGCGATACCCTCAAGAAACATCACCGCGCCCAAAACGATCGCAAGCAGGTAAACCGGATATTCCTTTCGCCTGATTTTTTTGCTGCCCTTTTTTGTTTTCGCCATATTGGATTAATTATTTGATTGTAAAGCAGAAAGGAGAAGCTTACCGTAATCCATATTGATCTTGACCGGGCGGTACTGGTAAGGAATCACGATTTTATCCGATTCCTTCAGAGGAACGGTTTCCGCGTTGATGGTCCTGTCGATCGCCGCGCCGAGCACGGCGCCGTTCTCGTCGCCCTGGGAGTTGTAATAATCGACGTTAGAGGCGACATATTTGCCGGCCATGCCATCCGCGTAACCGCCGATGGCCACGAACGAACGGTCCAAACGGTCGGACCAGTCGCCGACGAATTCCGGATAACCCCAGACCTCGGCAAAAGCCACATACGTCTCATCGTAGAATTCGTTGGCCGACAAAACCAGAGAGCGCGTCAGGTCAGCCTGATCCGCAATCTGTTCGTGCATATCGAAAACGTTGAGGCTTAAGGAAAGCTCCTGTTTGTAAGCCTGAGGCAGGCCGACAAAAATTTCTATCCCGACAATCACCAAACCCACTGCCACGAGGAGGACCGCCAAGACGTCGAAATGGTTAAGTTTCCCGTAATCGGTTTTCATTTGTTTTGTGTCTCAAAGGGAACGCCGGATTGCCTGCCTCGATTTTTGACAGGAAAAAAGTTTCTCCCGGTCCGTTTCCTGAAATTTTGTTTTTGTTTCGTATATTCGGCCTGATTTTGGGCCATCTCGAACTTATTCTAAATATATTATAGCAAATTTTTGCCCGCTTGTCAACGAGAAACTAATTTTGAGGATTTTGGCGGTAATAGGCTTCCCAAAAATGTCATCGAAACCAAAACAAAAACCCCCGGCTCGCAAGCGAATCGGGGGTTTCTATGAATCGGCTGAGATCGTTTACTTCAGGACAACCTTGGCGCCGGCTTCTTCCAGTTTCTTTTTCAGTTCTTCGGCTTCGGCCTTGGAAACGTTTTCCTTGACCGGCTTCGGAGCGCCGTCAACCAGATCCTTGGCTTCCTTGAGTCCTTTGCCGGTGACTTCGCGGACGACCTTGATCACGTTGATCTTGTTGGCGCCGGCGTCGGTCAGTTCGACTGTGAACTCGGTCTTCTCTTCCGCGGGAGCGGCAGCGGCGCCGCCGTTACCGGCAGCAGCGACCATCATCGGGGCGGAGGCGGAGACGCCGAACTTCTCTTCGAGGACCTTGACCAGTTCGGACAATTCGAGCACGGACAGTTTTTCGATTTCGGAAACCAAAGACTGGAACTTTTCGGGAACTTGTACGTCTGACATATGATATTAGAATTGGTTAATTGCTTATTGATTGTAAAACGACTTTGCTTCGACCTTTGGAATTCTTCATCCTGTGCCCTTAGGAATTCCATCCGAATGATCCGAAAATGATTCGTGGCATTCGGATGTATTCGTAAGGAGCAGGAATGGAATAGCGATAATTATTTCTTGGCGTCCGCGATGGCGTTCAGGGCATAGACCAGCTTGCGCATGTTGCCCGACAGCACCGTGACCAAGCCGCGGGCAGGACCGGCGATGACCGAAACCAATTGGCCGCGGAGCTGATCCTTGGAAGGCAATGACGCGAGCTGCATGACGACCGCCGAACCGACGAGCGCGTTGTTGAACACGCCGCCATCGATGACGAGCTTCTGGTTGTCCTTGGTCAGGCCCTTGAGGATCCGCGCCGGGGAGGTTTCCTCGTCGTACGAGATCGCGACCGCAACCGGACCGTTGTAGGTCAAGCCTTCGAAAGAGATCCCGAGCGCCGACAAGGCTTTCTTCAAGAGCGTCACCTTGACCACCTGATACTTGATGTTTTCCTTGCGCAGAGCCTTGCGGACCGCGCCCAGCTCCTTGACGGTCAGTCCCCGGTATTCCGAGAACACGATACCCTTGGCCTTCTTGAGGTCATCGGTGATCTCCGACAGGATGCCTTCTTTTTCTTTGCGAGTAGTAGCCATAAAATTGGTTAAGAATTTGAATCAATCGGCAAACAAAAAACCAGTCAGGAAGACCGGCTGAAAAGTTCGGGCCGCAATTTCGATTACGGCGCGCTTTCCTGCGTAGCCTGCCTTGCGGCGATTGAGGCTGGCCTTGCGGCGAGCCGGCTTACGGTCTTCGGAACTTCCCCGGATTTTCCGGGGCTTTTATTCAATTGCTTACACAGTATAGGCTTTTTTGGCCGGGCTGTCAACCCGGTAAAAAAACGACCTACGGAAGTAGGTCGTTTGAAGCGACATCGGCCGCCTCTGCAGTCTTGGGGTCCATTCTCGTCAGACGGATTTTCAGGGTTTCCGGCAGCCGCCTGAGCATGGCCTGGCACAAGGGAATGGCCACGGACATCCGGTTGTCGCCGTCCAGGGTGCCTCCGTTCAGTCCGATCAGCTCTTCCTTGAGGTTGAGCACGCCGCCGCCGGAATAGCCAGGATGGCCGTCGGCCAGCCAGCCGAAGGATCCGCCGTCGCTGGGAGTGCCGGCAAGGCCCGTCGAAGCGACGATGCCGCGGTCGTAATCGTTGCCGTACCTAAGCAGCGGCTCGCCCGGCGATACCCGGTATCCGGGACTCAAGCGCTTGATCGGCTGAAGCGAGTCGGGAACCGGGTTGGCGGCCTTGATGATCGCCCAATCGCCGAGGTTCACTTCCCCGCGCATCTCCGAATCGCCGCTGTCGACCAGTTCCGCGTCCAGCAGCTGTCCGTTGACGCTCAGTTTGATCGCGTAGACCTTCGGGAGCGGTTTCTTGGGGCTGTCGGCGTGCGGCAGCAGCACCACGACGTGCTTGCTGGTCAAAAAGTAGCCGTCACCGAGGTAACCGGCCGTGCCGTAGTTTCCCTTCGTCGTCCGCCCTTCCTTGTAGAGGGCGTAAACCGGCACGAAGCTCCTGCTGTATTTCTTGATCAGGGTTTTGGAGAACACGCCGAGTTCGCTCCCGCAGCTTTTCGCCTGCAGCTTGAGAGTATCGATGAGCTGCTGGTTGTTGGCGCGCAGGCGTCCGGTTTCCTTCTTGGAGTGCTCAAGCTCCAGCTTGAGCAGCCGCGCGTCGCGGTCCATGGTCATGATCCTGGCCGTGAATAGAGCGGCGACCAGGCACGGCACGAGCGTGGCCACGACGATGGCGGTAAACGTAATGCGTCCCCGCATTGGCAATCCTCCTTGGGGGTCGTTACCAATATTCTATTCCTTTCGTCACGAACTGCAAAGGCCGCAAAAACGGAAACGCAAAAAAGCCGGACCCTTACCGGGTCCGGCATGATCTATTTCAGGTATTTCGCCCGGTTGGCGTTGTGCTCCGCCAAGGTTCTGGCGAACACCGCTTCCCCGTCAGGCTTGCTTAGGAAAAACAGGTAGTCGGTCTGGGCGGGTTCCAAGACCGCCCGGATCGAACCGAGTCCCGGGTTGCCGATCGGTCCCGGCGGCAGACCTTTGGCGTAATAAGTATTGTACGGAGACTTGATCTTCGTGTCCGCGATGGTGACGCTCCTGTCCGCCTTGCCCGTGACGTAATTGACCGTCGCATCCGATTCGAGCGGCATGCCTATCGCCAGGCGATTCAAAAATACGCTCGCCACCTTGCGCCGTTCGTCCTGCAGAGCGCTTTCGTCCCCCGCGGTCAGGATGTCCTTGTTCCGTCCCACTTCCTTCTCCACGATGGAAGCGAGAGTGACGGTCTTGGTCATGGTCAGCCCGCTGCGGTCCATCTCGTCGACCATCTCAGGCGAGAATTTATCCTGGAACGCGGCGAGCATCTTGCCGATCAGGTCAGAGGCCTTGGCGTCCTTGGCGATCTGGTAGGTGTCGGGAAAAAGGAAACCTTCGTAGTCGTGGGCCGCGGCTTCTTCCGAATACTTGAAGCTGTAGGAACGGTCCTTCAGGGCCGCGTCGAAATCGGAAGCCGAAAACAGCTGGCGCTTGGTCACCAACTCGCTCTCGATCTGCCGGTTGCTCCAGCCCTCGATCACGGTCACGCGGCGGTCCGAGCGCACCACCTTCCCCGCCGTCAGGACATCCACTATCTCGGCGATGCTCATCTGCCGGTCCAGCACGTAGCTCCCGGCTTGGATGCTTCCCGAGGCTTTGGAATATTTAGTGTAGAGGACGAAGATGTTGGGGTTATGGATGAGCTGCTGATCGCGCAGATGATAAGCGATCTCCCGGGTCCGCTCTCCCTTAGCCACGGTAAACTGCACGGGAGAGCTTTCGTTGGCTCCCGGTTTGTTGATTTTGGTGAAAAAATAGACGGCGGCGACGATAAGCGTCACCGCGATCAGGGCCAGGATCAGGCCGATGATCTTAAGCGCCCCCCGCCGGGGCTGTTCGATCCTGTATTCCCCGTTGAAACCCGTTGGTATTGGTGTCATAGCTTGGCTTACTTGTTGCAAACATTATGCCAGCAAAATACGCCCTTGTAAATCGTACCCCTTGGGTTGACGGCGGCCGAAAATCCGGTTACGATAAGCTTTCTAAAACAAGGAGGCAGCGCGTATGAGCGGCAGACGGGGCGTCCTAAGCGGCAGGAAATTCAACGGCAATCATACCACCCTTACGGATACGAGCGCGGGCCTGGTGGTTTTCCTGAAAAAGAGGCCGGAAGTCACGAAAATCGTGATCGGTCCGATTTCATCGATCCGTCCTGCCCCGATTCGGCTCAAGGTGGTGCGGGTTCCGGCCGGACTTAAGATCTCCGTACGGGGCAGCAGCAGCCAGCAGCTCCTGTACGCCTACACCGACCTTCCCCAGGCGACCGAACACGCCCTGAACGATTACTGGGACGGACAAAAGAGGTAAGCCCGTGAGGGCTGCCTCTTTTTTCATCTCCCGTCTTGCCAAAACCGAAAATTTCTGCTATAATGTATATGAAAGAAGTGCGATAGCTGAAACAAAAACAAAACGACTCTTCAAGCATCCGTCTTCATATGAGCAAAGTTCCCCCAAAATAGCGGGAAGTTTGCGGCGCGGCGCAAGAAGCAGCCGAAACAAAAACAAAAAGCAAAAAATACGATGAGGAACCGCATCAAGTTCGGCGTTTTGCTTTTCGTGGTCAGCATCCTGTTCGGGATCTCCCACCAAAGCAACGGCATAACCGCCGACAAAATCCTGCAGCTGGTCAACCAGGACCGGGCCCGCTATGGACTGTCTGCCCTGGAGCTCGATCCGACCCTGAATCTCGCGGCTTACGCCAAAGCCGAGGACATGTCCGAGAAGGGTTACTTCAACCACGTGTCGCCGGAAGGGACCAAGCCTTGGGATTTCTTCAAGGCCCTGGGTTATGATTACACCTTCGCCGGCGAAAACCTTGCTTTGAACTTCAGCGATCCCAGGGATCTGGAGAGTTCCTGGATGTCCTCGCCGTCCCATCGCGAAAACATACTCTCGCCTAACTATTCCGATCTCGGCCTGGCCGTCGTGTCCCAAGCCGACCGGATCATGGTGGTCCAATTCTTCGGCTCACGGGACAATCACCAGATTTCCTTCACGCCGCTTTCGGAACAGGGGCTGTTCGAAAACTGATTTGGCAGGCTTAACCGCCGTCTGCCCCGAAGCTTAACCGGGCAGGCGGCTTTTTGATTCAAGGAAGGTTGCCGCAGAACGGATAAGATGGTATAGTATATTACTTGTCCAAGGAGGACACCTTCAAAGGAGTGCGGAATGTACAATCCGATCGTCGCCAACGTGTTCGTGGCCGCCCTGGCTGCCGCAGCGCTCGGCGGCCTCTGCCAGATCTTCTTCGTCATTCTCGACTACCCGTCGATTCCGGGGACGCTCAAGCTCAGGCTTTGGCTTGACCGCCAGATCGGGTTTAGGAAACTCAAGCGGCAGGCTGAGGATCTGACCCTGATCGGTCTGGCGGCGCTGGGGTTGACGGGCCTTCTGCTCGAAGGCCTTAAGTCGCTCAAGTTCCTGCTGCTGATCGCGTTGGTGTTCCAGGTGCTGCCCCTGGCTTTCCGCTCGTACTGCCACCTGACCAGGAAACTGCAGGACCGCGCGGACGAGGATTGAGGAGGAAACGGATGTCTGTCCTATGGCACTGGCTGACCGGCAGGTCAACCGGGCTGCTCGAGCTCGCAGTCGGTTTTCTGGCGATGTTTCTCGCGCTGTATCTGATGGCCGAAGAATTCCGCCAGACGTCTAACCTGTCGGCACGCGACCTCGGCCACCGGATGATGTTCCGGCATTTCGGCGGCATCGACCGGTTTCAGAGACAGGCCCTGATCGGCTTTATCATCTCCGGCCTGCTCACGATCATCCTCGTGATCGTAAAGATGATCGATCACGCGACGCTGGTCGCCGTGACCCTGCCCCTCCTGGCCATGTACGGCCCGTTCCTCTTGAAGCGCTAATGCCGCTGCCGAGCAATCCGCAGCGGCTTTTTGTTTGCTGACAAAGACCGCTAAATATGCTATAAAGTAAAGCCGCGTCAAACGGCGCTTTTCACAAACCAAGGAGGATGGACAGTGAAAAAACTCAGGAGCATCGCCCTGCACTCCCTGCCGTACCTGGTGCTGATCGTGCTTGCCTTGCCGGTAGGCCTGCTGTCGGGAATGGCTTTCTTTGACGTCATCGTCATCACCATCCTGCTGATCCTGCAGAACGCCAGCTTCACCCTCGTGTCACGGGCCAGGCAGTCGTCTAACTTCCTGCTCCATGCCATCGCCGCGATCTTCAGCAACGGGTTCTTCATTTTCGTGATCACGGCCTTCGCCACCCACTACAACACCGTACCGCTCAAGTTCTGGTATATCGTCTGCACGGTGGTCGGCTCGGTACACGCCCATTACATTTCGCTGCACAAGATCGAGCGGTCCAAGGCCTTCAAGAAAGACAGCCTGATCACCCGCGCGGAATTCGAACCCGTCGTGACCCGCATCGGCAGGCTTGAGGAGGCCAAGGCCGCCTGCCAGTCTCAAGCGGCGGTTTCCTCGCCTCCGGTCAGAAAGAGTCGGGCCAGCTATCGCCCGTCAGGCCGGGGCCGCAGGATTAGCCTCTATACCTTAAGGCAATCGGGCCAGTTGGACTTCGGGTTCAGCGGATAAGGACAGGAGACATGACTGCGAGCAATAGCCCCTATCCGCTCAAGGACATCAACCATCTTTCGGCCAGCGCCATTTCTGATTACGCGGGCAACTGCGAGGCCAGATCGGCCTACGGCCGGAACTCCGTCGGGGCGCCCGAGCCCGACCAACCCGCTGCCGCCGCTTACGGCACGGCCATCCATGCCCTGTGCGACCGATTCTGCCGCCAATGGTGGCGAAAGATCCGGGAGACCGGACAACCCTTGAACTTCGAGGACGTCAAAGGGCAGCTCCGCTACGGCATGCTGTACGTCGCCGACGCGCTTTCGGAACAACGAAGCGCCCGGGGAGAAGGCCAAAGGGTCGAGAAGATCCGTTGGATGACCGAAGCCGAAAAGGCCTCGCTCTCCCCCGAGGAATACCGGAAGCTGGTCAAAGAGAAGATCGGCCAGTACCAAGGCCGGGCCTACAACGCCCTGGCCGCCGTGGCCCTCGAGTATACCGTGCCGTTGCCGTTCTCCCACATGGTCTTTGAATACAACTTCAACGGGCTCAAGATCACAGTCGGGAAGACCGGCACGCCGTGGCGAATCAGGCTTGAAGGCCAGATCGACCGCATCCGCTACTCGCCCATTGGCTATGACGTGACCGACTATAAGACCGGTTACGTGATCTCGGAATACGAGAAACGCAAGAAGCTGGCGGAAGACATCCAGATGACCGTCTACAACCTGGTCATGCTGAAGAAGACGGGCAGGCAGCCGCGCGAGATGTTTATCCAGCCGCTGGAACTCAGGAAGGAATTCCGGGAGAAGCATCTCGACCAGACCCTGCCCCTGCTGCGCAAGCCGGTGCCCATCCGGACGGAAGCGCATTTTCGGGACCTCAATCTGCTGGTTTCGGACCTGCTGCGGATGATCGACTTCGTGGTTCATGCGGACCGCTATAGCCAGGCCGAACGCGAGGACTGGCAGCCGGAATCCGTGGAAGCGCAAAAGCTGGACCTTAGGCGCAACGTCCTGGAAGCCCGGTTCATTCCCCGCATCGGCTCATGGTGCCAGAAGGCATGTCCGCGCTACGAAGTCTGCCAGAAAGACTACGCTGCCGACTGGGCGGAGTATCGCTTGCGCTACGGCAGCGATCCGGACGAAGGCGTGCAGTCCCCGCTCCCCCTCCCGCCTCCGCGGGACGATCGGGAAACCCAAGGCGAGCTGTTCGAACGCTTAGCCAAACGCTCGCCCTACCAGAGCAAGAAGAACAGGGTGCTCAAGCGCGAGATGGTGGCTTCGGGGGATTTTTTCCCGAAGATCAGGCTGCGCGGCATCGAGACGCCGTCGGTCAAGGGTTCCCTTGTGGAAGAGATCCAGAAAGCCCTGCTTGCGGACGGCCATTGCCCCTGCACCAAGTTCCAGCTCACTCCCCGCTTCGCGCTGGAGAACCTGGGACTGATCAAGGACAAACTCGTTACCATCAGGGAACTGGCAAAGTATTGCCCGTGCGAATACTGTCCGCGAAGAGACGCGAGTCTCATCCAGCCGGCTGAACCTCCATGAGGTTCGGCCGGTTTTTTTGCGCAAAAAAACAACCGCCATACGCGGTTGTTTTGATGTTTGTTTCGTTCAGACGCGGATGGATTCCGCGCCGGTTTGGAAAGAACGTAAAAGAGCTATTATGACCTGATGTCCTTTTCGATCTTGTCGAGCACCTTGGAAGCGTGCTCCTTGCCTCCCAGACCGAAGGCCAACCCTCCTGCGATGGCGATCATGGCGATGAAGCCGGTGAACAGAGTCTGCACGAAGGCTTCCGCGACGTTGAGTTGAGCCAAAGTCGCGAGAGCGGTGAAGACTATAATCGCCCATTGAGTGACGCTGCCCAGCAAATCCGCTGAAGCCAGTCCCGCGGCCGCTACTGTGGAGCGGACCAGTCGAGACAGGAAGCGGGCAATCAGGATGCCGGCCAGCAAGATCGCGGCGGCGGCCACGACGTTCGGGATGTAGAGCAAAACCTCGTTTAAGAAATTCGAGATTGCCTGCAGGCCCAATATGTCGGAAGCGGCCAGGAACAGGGCGATCAAGAAGAACCACTTGATCAGCCACGCGATCGCGCCCGAGATCGACATCTTCATGCCGGTTCTCTGAGCAATCTGCTCAAGCCCCAACTTGTCTCCGACCTCGTCGAGCTTGATCGAAACGAGCAGGGATTTGATCAGTTTGGCGATGAAATTCGCCAGTATCCAACCTACTACCAGGATAACCACCGCGACGATAAAGTTCGGCAAGAAATTTATGAATCGCGCGTAGAGATCCTGCAATGATGCGGTAATCGCATCAGTACCTCTTGGCATTAATTAGTCACCCCCTTTCTTTCCCTCCATTCCCGCCTTAGCGGGTTTCGACCTGGATTCTTTCCAATAAATTTGGAAACAAAGTTATTCGCCCTGCACCTGGACGTACACCGTCCGTTCCCGGCCGCCGTCGAATTCCAGGAAGAACACCGACTGCTTGGGGCCGAGCACCAGTTTGCCGTCCGACACGGGCAGGGTTTCGGACGATCCCATGAGCAGGGCCTTCACGTGCGCGTGGCCGTTGGACCGTTCCGACAGTCCCAACCCCGTCCGGATCTCAAACAGGTCGTGCGAGTAGTTGATGTCCATGGGCACTATCCGGTAAAACAGGTTCATGAAGTCCTGCAGAAGCATCGGCTCGTTGTGGTTGATCTTGACGGAGGCTGTGGTGTGCGGGCTGAAGACCGTGGCCACGCCGCTCGTGATCGTGGAGGCCAGAACCGACTCCCTCACCTTCTCGGTGATGTCCACGAATTCCATCTGCTTGCGGGTGACTACTTTCAGTTTTTCGAGTTTGCACTTCATAGGCCGACAAAAAAGAGAACACCGTTTAGGTGGACTTTAAGGATTATTGCTTGGGTTGTGATTTGGTTTCATCAGATTTTCTATTCTGTATATATTATAGCAGATTTTTTGATTTCCGTCAACCCGAGGCTCTGTTTAACAAATAAAAACGCCCCGTCATTGCGGGGCGTTTTTTTGTTTCAGAGGATTAGAGGATCGCGTCCTTGGCGGCCTTGGCTACCCGGAACTTCACGACAGTCTTCGCGGCGATCTTGATCTGCTCGCCGGTGGCTGGGTTGCGGCCCATGCGGGCTTCGCGATGCTTCTTCAAAAGCTTGCCGAGACCCGGGATAGTGAATTCACCGGCCTTCTTGGTCTCGTCGTAAGCGATTCCTACGAGAGCGTCCATCATTTCGGATACTTCCTTGCGGCTCTTGCCGACTTTTTCGGCTACCGCAGTGAGCACCTCGGACTTGGTCATACCTTTTGCCATTAGAGTACCTTTTGTCCTCCCTGGCCTGAATCCGGCCGGGGGGTCCTTAATGAGTTATTAACAGCTGAAGCAATTATAGCAAAAACCTTGAGAATATGCCAGTTTTGTCAAGATTTACCGGAGGCGCCAATCGTTGTTGGACATCACCGGCAAAACCTGTTTGCCGATGAAGTCATAATAGTTGGCAGGGACCACCATGCGGTCCTCGCCGCCGTTGTTGAGGAATACGTCATAGTAAGACACCGGGATCAGGCCGTTTTCGTGGACAAAGTACACTGTCGTGCCCTGTTTGATCCAAGTTCCCCACGGATGGGCGGTCTGGGAAGTGCCGATGACGTAACCCGAATTGGAAAGGCTGGTTATGCCTGCATCCGTCACGTTAGAAAGCTTGTAGCCGAGGCCGGTGAAGGCATCCATGTTCGCGAAACCGCTCTTCAGGTTCTTGTAAACCGTGTAGATGGTGCCGTTCTCCCGGATGAGGGCGCCGTTCTTGAAAGTGGAGGCGCCGCTGACCGTACCGACCGTGGTTGTGAAGCTCTGGGTGGCCGAGCGTCCGGCGTTGTCCTGGACCCTGACCTGGAAGGTATAGGTTCCGGACGCCATCGGTGTCCCGGCGATCAGGCCCTGGTTGTTGAGGGACAGACCGTTCGGGAGGTTGCCGGAATAGACATAGAAGGTGTACGGGTAGCTGCCGTTTGAAACCGAGAGCTGGTAGGAATAGTACTGGTTTATGACCGGCTGCGGGAGGGTCGCGGCGTTGAAGGTCAGGCTGCCGTAACCGCCTCCAACCGTCACTGTAAAGTTGGCGCAGGCGTAGTTACCGGAGTTGCCGCAGACAGTGATATTGGCCGTGCCGTAATTGTTGCCGACAAGGTACACGGTGTTGCCGGAAATGCTGGCGGAGGCCACCGAGGAGTTGGAATTGTTGGAAATGTAGTAGCTGCCGTAATAGCTGCCGGAGTTGCCATAGACGGAGACGCTGCCGCTCTGTCCGAGGTTCAGGTTCAGGTTAGATGGGCTGACCCACAGGCCTCCCGAGGAACCGGACACGGTCACGTAGAGCGTGCCGCACTGTCCGACGCTCGAGCTGTAACCGCTCTGGCAGACGGTGATATTGGTGCTGCCCGAGGAATTGGCGGTCAGGTAAAGCGAGTTGCCGGAGATGCTGGCGGAAGCCACCGAGGAATTGGAGTTGTTGGACACGTAGTAGCTGCCGTAATAGGAGCTGCCGCTGTTGTAGATGGAAACGGTCGTGCTTCCCCCGGCATTCATGGAGACCGAGGACGGGCTGAAGGTGATGTTGCCGTAGCCGGTGCCGGTGACCGTAACTGGAAGCGTGCCGCATCCCGTATAGCTATTGTTGCAGACGGTGATGTTCGTGCTGCCGTTCTGCAGCCCGTTCACGTAGAGGCTGCTGCCGGAGACGCTCGCCGAGGCTACCTGCGAATTGCTGTTGCTGGAGACGTAGAAGCTGTCGCCGCTGTTGACGTAGTAATGGCTGTGGTAGATCGCGACGGTCTGGGAAGTTCCGGCGCTTATGTTGAGCGATGCCGGACTGAAAGTGACCGATCCGCCCGTGCCGCCGGACACGGTCACGTAGAGCGTGCCGCACTGTCCGACGCTCGAGCTGTAACCGCTCTGGCAGACGGTGATATTGGTGCTG
>JBLMZV010000034.1:0-5134 GCA_050259015.1 Candidatus Saccharimonadota bacterium | reverse complement strand
GTCAAATTGCGCTACCTGGCCGGATCCGCAGGCATAGCCGGAGTCATGATGTGGGTTTTGATCAAAGCGGAATCGTACCGCTTCGAACGGATACTGGCGTTCATGAATCCGCAATCAGATTCCAAGGGCATCTCGTACCAGATCAACCAGGCTCTCCTGGCCATCGGCTCCGGTGGATTCTGGGGCAACGGGTTCGGTCAGTCCCGGCAGAAGTATAATTATCTCCCGGAACCGATCGGCGATTCGATCTTCGCCATCATGTCCGAAGAGCTCGGATTCTTAAGAGTTTCAATCGTGCTCGGGCTGTTCCTGGCCCTGGCCTACCGGGGATTCCGGGTCGCGCTCAAGGCTCCCGACACTTTCGGACGGCTTATCGCCGGCGGCATCACCTCCTGGTTCGTATTCCAGGCGCTGATCAACATCGGCGGCATCACGGCGATCATTCCCTTAACCGGCATTCCGCTTCCGTTCATTTCATACGGTTCGACGGCTCTGGCCATCAACCTGGCCAGCCTGGGGGTGCTGCTCAACGTTTCAAGACACACTCACACTAATTCTCCGGCGTAAACGACCTTGCCCTATAAATACTCAAAACTGGACATGATAGCCGGCAGCAAGCCAGCCAAAAGGAAGAACACCCGCCCGAAAGGCGCGGGTCATGTTGGACGCAAGGTCGAATACCTTGTGCCCGAGCGCCCGCTGACGCACCTGGTCCATACCATAGGCTCCGCTTTGGCGCGGAGGATAAAACCTGTTCCCAACGCAGTATGGTTCCTGGCGTGCGCGGTCGTTCTCGTCATGAGCGTGGAAGTTCTGTCTCTCGGCCTGTCCGCGAAGAACGACAAAAAGGAGATTCTCGGGGTGGCCACGAGCGCGTATTCCGAGATGAACTCCGGCGCGCAGAACTTAACCGGCAACGATTTCCAGAATGCCTTGACCCTGTTCGATTCGGCGCAAAACAACCTCAAGGCGGCCTCGGATAAGCTAAACGGATACAAGCTGGTTTCCTGGGCGGTCCCGTCGGCCAGAACGGCCGACAGCATCCTGCGCGGCGCCTACCTGTTGGCCAGCTCCGGCAAGGATATGGCCTCTGCCATGCAGCAATTCGATCAGGTGAAAATCGACAGCGCCGGGACAGGGGATATCGTATCTCTGGTAACCGAAAACCGCGCGCTGCTCCTGCGCAGCCTCGATAACCTCAAGGCTGCCAGGGAACTTTTTTCCACCGACAGCGGCGTGCCCGCCGAATACGCGCAGACCCTCGCGAAAGGACGCGAGCAGACTACGGCACTGATCGGCGTGCTTCAGGAGCTTATAAACCTTGAGAACGTTTACCTGGCCATGATCGGCGGACAGTCAAAAACCTACCTGCTCGTTTTCCAGAACTACGACGAGATGCGGGCAACCGGCGGCTTTATCGGGACATATGGCACCCTCAAGCTCAGCGGCGGAAAAATCGACCGTCTGAACATCGAGAGCGTCTACAATCTCGACGGTAGTATCCACCAGCAAATCGCCGCGCCCGGGCCGTTCCAGCCGGACATCAAGAAATGGGGGATGCGTGACGCCAACTGGTTCGCCGACTTCCCGACATCGGCGCAAAAACTTCTTTATTTTTACGAACTCGGCAGAGAGACCGCGGACGGCGTTATCGCGGTGACTCCGAAACTGTTCGTCGATCTTCTGAGGATCACCGGTCCGATCGAGATGCCGAATTACGGGGCCACTCTTAACGCCGACAACTTCCAAACTGTCGTCCAAAACAAGACCTCGGTCGAATACGATAAGGTCCTAAACCAACCGAAGAAATTCCTGGCGGATTTCGCTCCGATTTTCCTGGACCGGCTGAGCTCCCTGGACAAACAGCAGAAGCTGTCGATGTTTCAGGCTTTAAGCGATGCCTTCCGCCAGAAACACATCCTCATTTATTCGAAAGATTCCCGGGCCCAGGAAGAGATCCGTTCGATGGGCTTGGCAGGGGAGATCAAGGACACGCCCGGCGATTACCTCTCCGTTTTCAACACGAACATGGGCGGCACCAAAACCGACCTGGCTATCGAGCAGAAGATCAACCTTGAATCCAAGATCCTAAGCGACGGCTCCGTTCTGGACCAGGTGCGGATCACCCGCCAGAATTCCGATAACGCTATGAACCGCGATTTCCTCAGGATCCTCGTTCCGGAAGGCAGCACTCTCGTTTCGGCGTCCGGATTCGACAGGGGCAATCTTCACGCGTCGGAGGCTGAAGGATATGCGCCCGACAAGGACCTGCAGGCCTGGGATCAGGGAAATCTCAAATTCAACCAGGTTTTCGAGGCGCATGAAGCGGGAAAGACGGAATATCGGGGCTGGGTGGAGACCGCGCCGCAGGCCGGCAAAACCGTTACCTTAAGCTACATACTGCCGTTTAAGATAAAGACGGGTTTCCTTTCCGGGTCGGCCCCCTATAGCCTGCTGTACCAGAAGCAGCCGGGGATGGTCGCCGCGCAGTTCACGGCAAGCTTGGATTTCGGACCCTATAAGACGGATTGGTCATCTGAAAATTCTAACGGCGCAGGCAACGCGACGCTGACATCCGATTCCAGCACCGACAGGCTCTGGTCGTTCATATTGAAACATGAGTAGCAACGGGGATCACAATTATATCGGCCGGGCGACCGTGATCATCGCGGTCTTTTCGCTTTTGGCGAAAATCCTGGGTTTGGCGCGGGATGCGGTCTTCTCCTATAAATTCGGCACATCACCGGTCATCGACGCCTACTTTGCGGCGTTTAGGGTTCCGGACTTCGTGTTCAACCTGTTGGTGCTGGGGACTTTTTCCGTGGCGTTCATCCCGATATTCTCCGAATACCTCCTCAAAGACCGGAAAGCAGCCGATCGTTTAGCCTCAAGTATCATCAACGTGACCCTGTTCATGATGCTCGTCCTAATCGCGACAGCATTCATCTTCATCACACCATTGACCCGCGCGATCGCCCCGGGCTTCACCGGACAGGCATTCGACCTTACCCGAAATTTCACGAAAATTTTCCTGCTGTCCCCGCTGTTTTTGACTCTGTCCTCGATCGTGTCCAGCATGCTCAACACCCACAAGCGATTCGCGATCGTGTCGCTGTCGCCGGTGATATATAATCTCTCCATAATTTTGGGGGTGCTGCTTTTATATCCGCAGCTCGGCCCGACCGGACTGGCTTGGGGGGTCGTGCTCGGCTCTTTCCTCCATTTCGCGATCCAGCTGCCGCAGCTGTTCAGGATCGGCTTCGACTATACCTGGCGGATAGATTTCAAAAACTCCGGTTTCATCAAATTCTGGAAACTCTATTGGCCGCGCATTTTTTCGATGGGCACGAACCAGGTCACCCTGCTCGTCGCCACATTTTTCGGGTCCTACCTGAGCGCGGGTTCGCTATCGGCTTTCTACTACGCCAACAACCTTCAGGCGGTGTTTTTGAGCATCTTCGCGGTCTCCGCGGCCCTGGCCGTCTTCCCGCTGCTGTCCGATCTCTATAACCAAAAGGACACCGAATCGTTCAAGAACGTGCTCGCCAAGACTTCGGTCCAGATCCTGTTCTTCATGATACCGTTGTCGGTGTTCATGCTGATCATGCGCGCGCAGTTCGTCAGGCTCATCCTCGGCATCGGCAGCCACACCAATTTCAGTTTCGCCGACACGCGGATCGTATCGCTAACCCTCGGCCTGTTCGCGGTCTCCCTGTTCGCCCAGTCGCTGATCCCGCTGTTCACCCGTGCGTTCTACTCCCGCCAAAACACCGCGGTGCCTGTCATCATCGGCTTCGTCACGATCGCGATAAACCTCGCGGCGACCTATTATCTGGCCGGGCGTTACGGCATCCCCGGGATGGCCCTGGCCTTTTCGATCACGAGCGTCATCAACCTGATGCTTTTGATCATGGAGCTCCACAGGCAGATAGGAAGCATCCGGGACGAATACCTGATCATCAACTCCCTCAAGATACTCATGAGCTCCCTGATCGGCGGAGCCATCTGTTACGTTTCGCTGTATGCGATCGCGCCTTTGGTCAACATGCATACTTACATCGGCGTTTTTTTGCAGGCTGCGGGCTCCGGACTGGCCGGGGTCATCGCTTACCTGGCGTTCTCATGGCTTTTCGGGATAACCGAGGCCAGGCACCTGATGGGGCTGCTTAGGACGACCGCCTACAAGTTTTCCCGTCCGTTCGTGTTCATCTGGAACAACTGGGGTTGATTGCCCGCACAACTAAACATCGCATGGAAGCATTTTTTTTATGAAAATCGGAGTATTCGATTCCGGCTTGGGCGGACTGCTTACGCTAAAGCATTTGCGGCAATCCCTGCCCCAATATGATTATGTCTATTTCGGCGACACGCTCCACATGCCTTACGGCAGCAAAACGGCCGAGGAAGTGTTCGCGCTTACGCGTGGCGCGGTGGAAAGCCTTTTCGATTTGGATTGCGGACTGGTGATCGTCGCCTGCAACACAGCCTCATCCGAAGCCTTAAGAAGGGTCCAACAGGAAGTGCTGCCCGGACGGTTTCCAGACCGAAGGGTGCTTGGAGTGATTCGGCCGATCGCGGAATCGGCGTATCTTGCCCGAAGGATCGGCGTCCTCGCGACGGAAGGCACGGTCAATTCAGAAGCCTATCTCCGGGAAATTCTGAAGGTCAATCCGGAAGCCTTTATCGTCCAACAGGCGGCGCCGAGCCTGGTGCCTCTGCTGGAAGCGGGGAAAAAGGCGGATGCGGCGAAGGACTTGCCGAAATACCTGGCACCTCTGCGCGAAGCCGCAATCGACACCTTGGTCCTTGGCTGCACGCATTACCCGCTGCTTAAGGAACAGTTCAAGGAACTCATGCCTGAAGTATCCCTTATCGACCAGACCGGCATTCTGCCGGATAAACTTGCCGATTATCTCTCGCGGCATCCGGAAATAGAGGGCCGGCTGGACAAAAACGGCGTCACACGCCTGATTCTGACGAAAAGAAGTCAGGAACTGGAGGCCAAAGGCCGGTAATGGTTCGGCGACGGGATATTTTTCGAGCTGGCCGCATAAAAAGATGTTCGCCAAAATCCGAGATATTCAGTATAATTAGGCGGTCCAAATATATGCAAAAGAACATCCGAAATTTCTGC
>JBLMZV010000033.1:0-12373 GCA_050259015.1 Candidatus Saccharimonadota bacterium | reverse complement strand
GACCTGTTCGAGATAGATTTCCTTCTCTTTCTGGATGGCTTCGGCAGGGACCTCTTCCCGGTTGACGTACAGAGGAGCGCTGGCTGCCACATGCAGGGCGATTTCCATGGCCAGTTCCTTGAATTCCTCGTTGCGGGACACAAAATCGGTTTCGCAATTAAGCTCCACCAGGCTGCCTACCCGACCGCCGGCATGGATGTAAGATACGATCAAGCCTTCTTTGGTCGCTCGGGCGGCTTTCTTGGCCAGCGAAGCGTGGCCTTTCTTCCGAAGCTCCGTGACGGCTTCGTCGAAGCTGCCGGAAGCTTCCAGGGCTTTTTTGGCGTCCATCATCCCCGCCCCGGTGGTCTCCCGGAGCTTCTTGATGTCTTCGGTGGTAACGTTCATAGTGTTTGTTCGGAAATTGCCCGCCGAATACCGGCGGAACAATCTTTAATTTTTAATTTCTACTTCGCGACCGTCGCGGTCGGGCTGGTCACGATGTTCTGACCCAGGCGGGAACGGCCCTCGTTGACGGCCTCCGCCATGGTGACGGCCATGAAAGAAATGACCTTGACCGCATCGTCGTTGGACGGGATAACGTAATCGACTTTGGACGGGTCGGAGTTGGTGTCCACCAGGCCGATGACCTTGACCTTGCTCTGCCGCGCTTCTTCCACCGGGATATGGTCGTACTTAGCGTCGAGGACGAAAATCGCGTCGGGCAGCTTCTTCATGTCTTTGATGCCGGAGAAAAAAGTCTTCATCTTTTCGATCTCGCGGGCGATCATCAGCTGCTCTTTCTTGGTATACTTGGTGATCTCCCCTTCCGCCACGAGCTTCTCGAGGCGTTCCATTTTCTTGATCGTCCGCTGGATGGTCCGGAAGTTCGTGAAGGTGCCGCCGAGCCAGCGGGTGACGACGTAAGGCATGCCGCAGGATTCCGCGGCCTTCCTGACTTCCTCTTTAGCCTGACGCTTGGTGCCCACGAACAGGAGGGTACCGCCGCGGGAGGCGACTTCCTTGGCGAATTCCAGGGCTTCCGTAAGCTTGGTCCTGGTCTTTTCCAGGTCAAGGATATGGATGTTGTTGCGCTGAGTGTAGATGTAAGGGGCCATCTTCGGATTCCACAACGACTTCTTGTGGCCGAAATGGACGCCAGCCTTAAGCATCTCCATCAAAGTGATGGTACGCATTTTGCTTAGTTCCTTTCTGCTGCTGCTCCCCTCGTCTGCTCCGGGATCCTTAAAGCTCATTGTCTTGAAGCTAAAGGACAGGCCCCGAAAAGCATCAGGAAGCATGAATGATTAATAGCTCTAAGATTCTACCATAATCCCAAGCCAAAAGCAAGGCCGGCTTAAACGCCGGGGTCTTGGGCGAAACCGGCCAGATTACGGCCCGGGAAGGGGCTTGATAAATCCGGGTGTTTCGTGCTATACTTTCTGGGCTATGAAAAACGCTATCCACCCCCAATATTATCCGGATGCGAAGGTCACCTGCGCCTGCGGCAATACCTTCACCACCGGCTCCACCAAACCGGAGCTGCGCGTTGAAATTTGCTCCAATTGCCACCCGTTCTATACCGGCAAGCAGAACCTGATCGACGTCGCCGGAACGATCGACAAGTTCAAGAAGAAGACCACCAAGTCCGCGGAACTCAAAGCCAAGCGCGTGGTCAAGAAGCTCAAGAAGTCGGCTTAGCTACCAAGACACGGCCCGATCGGATATACTTTATCTGAAAGCCGTGTTTTTCATATCCAAAAATTCATGGACCTAACCTACGACCACATCATCAAGGAATACCAGGATGTCCTGACCGCTCTGGAGAGCGCGAAGGACCGGAAAGAACTCGAGAGACTCGGCCGCCGCCAGGCGGAACTGACCCCAATGGTGGAAAAAATCGGCCGGATCGAGAAATTGGACAAGGAAATCGCGGAGCAGGAACAGATGCTGAAGACGGATGACGAACTGTCTGAACTGGCCCGGGAAGAACTGCCCGGACTCCGGGCGGAGCTTGCCGCGCTCAAACAGCAGCTTAAGAGCGACATGCTGCCCAAGGACCCGCATGACGAGAACAGCATCATCGTGGAAATCAGGGCCGGCGCCGGCGGCGACGAAGCGGGCCTTTTCGCGGCGGAACTGTTCCGGATGTACACCAAGTACGCGGAGAAGCTGAAATACCGCGCTTCCGTGCTGTCCAGCAACCGCACCACGATCGGCGGCATCAAGGAAATCATCTTCGAAATCAACGGACGGGGCGCGTACGGCAAATTCAAATACGAATCCGGCGTACACCGGGTGCAGCGCGTGCCGGAAACCGAAAAAGCGGGACGGGTGCATACCTCGACCGTGACCGTCGCGGTCATGCCGCAGATCGAAGAGGCGGAATTCAAGATCGACCCCAAGGAAATCAAGTTCGAAGCCACCACCTCCTCCGGGCACGGCGGACAATCGGTAAACACCACTTACTCCGCGGTGCGCCTGACCCACATCCCGACCGGGATGATGGTGGTCATCCAGGACGAACGCTCCCAGACCCAGAACAAGGAAAAAGCCATGAATATCATGCGCGCCAGGCTGCAGGCCCTGGAAGAGGAGAAACAAACCAAGGAGCTCCGCGACCTGCGGCGTTCCCAGATCGGGACCGGCGACCGCTCGGAAAAAATCCGGACATACAACTTTCCCCAGGACCGGATCACCGACCACCGCATCAATCAGAACTGGAACCAGATCCAATTGATCATGGACGGCGAAATCGGGAAAATCACCGAGGCCATGATCGAAGAGGATCAAAAACGGCAGCTGGCGAAGCTTGCCCAATAACATGACGATCAGAGAAGCTTTGAATACCGGGGCCAAAATGATCAGACAATCGGGCGGGCACCTCTCCCCTGTCTTGGACAGCGAGGTGCTCTTGTGTTTTGCGCTGAAAACAGACAAAGCGCGCCTGCTGACCGATCCGGACAGGAAGGTCGGGGCCCGGACGCTTAAGCGCTTTCTTGCGCTGGCGAAAAAACGCGGCACCGGCGTGCCTGTGGCTTACCTTACAGGAAGCAAGGAATTCTGCGGCCTGGACTTTTCCGTAAACCGCGGCGTGCTGATTCCGCGGCCCGAAACCGAAGGTCTGGTGGAGGAACTGTCCAGCCGGCTCAACGGCTTAAGGGACATGGACATCCTGGATATCGGAACCGGTTCCGGATGCATCGTTGTCTCTCTGGCCAAAAAATTGCCCGGCAACCGGTTCTTCGCCTCCGACGTTTCCGGATCCGCTCTTACAGTGGCCAAGCGGAACGCCAAGCGGCACCGCGCAAAGATCACTTTCAAAAAAAGCGACCTTTTGTCCGGCTGGGGGAAAATGGATTTCGACGTGATAATCGCGAACCTTCCCTACGGCTGGAAGGCCTGGAAAAACGATTCTTCGGCGGAAACCCGGGGACTGAAGTACGAACCTGGAAAAGCTTTGTTCACCGGGGACGGCGGCCTGTTTTTGATCAAAAAACTTTTTAGGCAGGTCGTTCTCAAACGCCGGCCTTTTATGGTCGCAATCGAATTCGACCCCCGGCAGGCCAAAAAAATAAAAAGCCTGACGTCCGGTTTGTCAGGCTTTAAGACCGAGGTGCTTGAGGATTTGGCGGGGAAGCCGCGTTTTGCGGTTTCGGTTCGAAAATTTTCCTAAGCTTTTCCAAACCGTCCTGCCCGTGAACCCGCACCCGCGGAATCTCCAAAAGGCCCTCTTTCCGGACATACTGGCCGTACTTGGTGGTGAGGGCCATCCTGAAGCCGGCGTCCCTGACCAGATTCACGGTCTCCTGATCGTATTTGCCGTAAGGATAGACGTAGGCAATAACCGGCTGGCCGAGCTTCTCTTCCAGAAGCCGCTTGGCCCCCAGCGTTTCCCGCTCCAGATCCTCTTTCGAATATACCCGGCTCGTGAGGTCGAGGTGGTTTTCCGAATGTGAAATTATCTCCATCCCCTGATCTCTGGCGGCCGCCACGTCGTCCCACTGGGCGTAACCCGGCCGGCCGAGAAGGCTCGTGGCAACGGCAAAGCTGCCGATCCAGCCTTCTTGTTTGAGGATTGGCACCGCATTTTCGAAAACATCCTTCCAGCCGTCATCAAATGTGAATACGATCGGACGCCTGGGAAGCGACCCCTTACCTTCCGCCGCCGCCAGCACCTGTTTAAGCGTGACCGCGGTGTAACCCTTGCCCTTGAAATAATCAACCTGAGCCTGGAAGTCGGAAGGGCTTACCGTCAGGTCGCGATCCAGGGCGTCCGCGTTGTCCGCAACCAGTCCGACGTGATGATACATGAGGACCGGCACATGCAGCGAATCCGCAGCCGGCGCAAGCACGGGGGCGGCAGGCTGGGGAGAGACGACCGCTCCGGCGATTACCGGGGCGTTATGCTCCGGCTGCGGAGATGACAAAACAAAACGGCTGGGCCGTCCGGCATAGACAAAAGAGCCGGCCAGCAAAATTACGGACAAACAAAAAGCTGCCAGCAAATAAGTCGGCAGCTTAAGTTGTTCCCTCAATCGATCGAACATTGTTGTTTTGGAGTTATTCTTTCTTGGCTTCCTCTTCGGCAGGCGCGGCGGTCTCTTCCGGCTTGGTTACGCCTTCCACGGCGTTAACATCAGCCTCGACCGGTTTTTCGGACAAGGACGCCAGCTCGGCTTCCGTTCTCGGCGGAGCGACGTTGACGACCACCTCTTCCGGGTTGGTCAGGATCTGGACTTTGTCGGAAACCTTGAGATCGGAAACGCGGAAGTCTTTTTCGAAATTGTCCAAGGCAGAAATATCGACTTCCAGATGCTGCGGCAAATCGGTCGGCAGACATTCGACTTCGACTTCGGCGACGTTCTTGACCAGGATGCCGCCCAAGGTCTTTACAGCCGGCGCTTCGCCGACGAAGACCAGCGGAATCCGGGCAGTCAGCTTTTCTGACATGTTAACCGCGAAAAAGTCGATATGCGTGGGGTTCTCGGTCAAAAAATGATGCTGCACGTCCTGGATCAGGACCGGGTAAGCCTTGCCGTCGACATTCAGATTGACGATCGTGCTCTCCCCCGCCTGTTTGAAAATCCTCTGGAATTCGCGTTCGTTGACTTCGATATTCTGGGCGGAGATGCCGTGGCCATAGATGACTGCCGGCAGCTTGCCGTTCTTGCGCAGCCGACTCGTCAGCTTCCCGAGGATCGTGCGCTTTGATGCTGTAATGGTTATTTGTTCCATATCCGTGGTTTAATTGGTGCCCGCTTATAAAACGCTCGTATATATTAACACTTTTTTGCCCCGGCGTCAAACCTAAGGGCCCGGCCCCCTACCGCCTCCGGTCCAGGGCTTTTTCGAAGTCCCCGTCGAAATCCATGAGGAACTGGTGGGTCGCGAGCACTTCGTCGGTCGTGATGGGGACCGCGTTCTTGAATTTGGAGGTATCGGCGGAGGTCAGGTCCGTAACCATACCCACCGAAAATATCTCCGGGCCGTCCACCGCGATGCTGAACACCACGGAACTCTTGCACCGTTCGCAGTCGGTGTGCACGAGGAGATTTCCGCCGGTGAAAAGCGTGTCGTCTTTTGAATCGATGATTTTTGTCTGTTCGAGGTTATACCGCTGGCCGCATACGGGACAGCGAAGTATCCTCGACAGCCATTCCATGATTTTCTTGTAATCAAATTCGCCCATATTGTTTGTGCGGCTCCTTATTTACGTCATCTTATTTTACGCAGACAGGGCGGCTAAGTCAACCCCCAAACCTACAACCAAGCCTACCGTAGCCCTATGCGGGCCAAAATTGTGGCATCGCACAAACCCCGGGCTTTTTCAATCCCCGAATTTCAGGGCTTTTTGCCGGGCCACCACGCTCTGCACCAATCCCAGGCTCAAAAGAGTCGTCAGAAGCGAGCTTCCGCCGTTGCTGAGCAAAGGCAAAGGGATGCCGGTGACGGGCAGGACTCCGATATTCATTCCGATGTTGATGACTGCCTGGAAAAACAGCATGAAAAATACGCCGAGGGCGAGGTACATGCCGAAATTGTCGCGCGAAGCCCGGCATGCGCGGACGATCCGCATGAGCATGATATAGAAAAGCCCGAGGATGATGACGCTGCCGAGCAAGCCGAGCTCTTCGGCAGTGGACGCGAATATGAAGTCGGTCTGGCGTTCCGGCAGGAACTTGAGCTGCGACTGCAGGCCGCGTCCGACTCCCCTTCCCCACATGCCGCCCGACCCGACCGCGATCATGGACTGAAGGACGTTATAACCGCTTCCCCTGGGGTCGGAGTTCGGATTCAGGAAAGTGTAGACGCGCTCCTTCTGATAATCGCGCAGGCCGAAGAACCAGGCCAGCACCGCCAGAATCGCGAAGCCGGCGATCATCATCATCAGCTGTTTCTTGCTCATCTTGGAAAACATCAGCATGGCAAACCAGGTGGCGAGGATGACGAGCGCGGATCCCAAGTCGGGCTCGATGAGCACCAGGCCGACCGGGATGAAGACGTAGACGGCGGAAAGGAATACGTAACGGAACGACTTGAGCTTTTCCCCGTGCGTGTCCAAAAATTTGGCCATGATGATGACCATCATGAGCTTGGCCAGTTCCGCCGGCTGCAGCCGGATGACGTAAAGATCGATCCAGCGGGCCGAGCCCCGGATGTTCTGGCCGAACAGCCAGACGAACAGGAGCGCCAGAACCGTCAGGACGTACAGCAATCCCGTGTTCTTCCTGAGATTCCTGTAATCGAAGAAAGCCAGGGCGAACAGCCCGATGACGCCGCCTATGCCAACCAGCAGCTGCTTGTAGAACATCGAAGGGCCGGAGTCCAGGCTGGTGGAATAGATCATCAGCAGACCCAAAAGCAGCAGCAAAATGCTGCTGCCGAAAAGGATCAAATCGAAATATCGGAAACTGCTGAGCCAGGATCTCATTAGGTTTGCAAATCTTAATCGAACTGCGAGCGGCTGCCTTCGGTTTGGATGATGTTGCCCATGAACATGTTCACTTCCGGCCGGATCTCGGCCCGGACCGCGCCATCTATCTTGTTCGGCCAGAAATACTGGAACGAGCGGGTTTCGCCGGAGAGCACCTCGTTGACATTGGTGAAATTGGCTGCGACCGCCTGGTTCCTGCTGTCGAACAGCACCACCGGCAGATCGATCCGTGCGATCTTGAAGGGACTGGAATTGATGACCACCGCGGTGACGATAAGCGATCCGTTCTCGACCTTAAGCTGGGTCCGCTGGGTGTCGAGCTTCAGTTCCGGGAATTCAGGCTTGGCGATGAATCTGCTGGTATCCAGCGTAAACTCCAATTCGTAAGGCTCGGCATCGGTGGAGAATCTTGGCAGGACCACCACCTTCTGGGAGGACGGAAGAACGAAGGTCTTGGCCGAAAAGTCGCTTAAGACCGAACCGGCGCGGCTTAAGACTCTCGCCCGGTAGCCCTGTTCCGGCACTCCCCAATCCAGGTTGACGTTACCGAGTTTGGCGTAACCGGAATAAGTGGTGGCGTTGATCTTGAGAAGCTTCTTTTCGAGAATCTGGATCGGCGTGCGATTGACCTGCTGGGACAGCACCCTGGGCGGCTGGTAGCCGGCGGCGAGGGTCTGGGTGAAGATGTACTTGGCCACGAAATACCCCGGGATGGCCATGGCCAGGATGATCAGGAATGCGGACAGGAGTTTCCGGTTCATGGCGCGGAGTTGGTCCCCGACCACGAGGAACAGCTCTTCCTGCCTGTCGGTGTCTAAAAGGCTCATATTTTTGTTTTAATTTACACCCGTATTATAGCACTATTAAACAAAAGGCTCCGAAAAAAGATTGTCCTTTTCCGGAGCCACGCGCGGCCGCCCAAGTCACCGGCCCGGCATTTGGCTTTTACCCAGGCACTTCTCCCGGTGTTCAGCGATCGCCTTCTTGCAGGCATCGTCGATGAGAGAAGTCACTTTGTGGATGCAGTACCCTTTGGGCTCGGGGCCGTCCACCCACTCATCCGACTCCGTCCACCGGTCGGCCAGGTCCATGAAACGGGCGCGAAAAACACCCCGGTGATTCCGGAAGACGCCCATTTCGCGCTCCGCTTCCTTCTCCCGTTCCTCCCAGCCGTTCGCGTCGCCGCACGGGTAAAGCATCTCATTCCTCCTCTATAAGATTGGCTCTCAGTATAGCCAAATGAACTGTTTTGTCAACGCGGGCCGTCGATTGGAAAAATGAGCGGATTTCTGCAATAATAGAACGACCGGAAACAGGCATTTTTAAATCAAATCCGAAACCGAAAAAACCTTGAAATTCACCCACCTCCACATCCATACCCACTACTCCCTTTTGGACGGTCTGCCGCAGATCGACGCCCTGGTTAAGCACGCCAAAGATACCGGGTTTGAATCCCTGGCCATCACCGATCACGGCACCATGTACGGGACCATCGAATTCTACAACGCCTGCCGGGAAGCGGGAATCAAACCCATCATCGGGATGGAAGCCTATATCGCCCCCCGGGCGATGACGGACAAGGAAGGCAAACAGGACGCCAACTACTACCACCTGACCCTGATCGCGGCCAACGACGCCGGATACAAGAATCTGATGCTTTTGACCACGCTCGCGCACACCGTCGGGTTCTACTACAAGCCGCGCATCGATCTCGAACTTTTGAAGAAACACGCCGAGGGTCTGATCTGCCTGTCCGGCTGCCAACGCGGAGAGATTGCCCGCGCGGTCGTGAGTATGACGGAAACGGACGCGCAGGCCGTGCTCAACAAATACCTCGACATCTTCGGCCCGGATAACCTCTTCATCGAAATCCAGCGCAACAGCCGGCTGCCCGACCCTCAGGAAGATAAACTGAACACGAGGCTGATCGCCCTGGCCCGGAAAAACAACCTGAAGATCGTGGCCACGGCGGACTGCCACTATCTGAATCCGGAAGACAGCGAAGCCCAGGACGTCCTGGTCTGCATCGGCACCGGCCGGACCGTATCCGACACGGACCGCCTGGACATGCGCGCCCATGACCTGTCCCTGAAAAGCGCCGATGAGATGGCGGCAAAATTCGCCGACATCCCGGAAGCGGTGGAAAACAGCCAAACGGTGGCCGATAAATGCGGGCTCGAGATCCTGATCAATCAGCGCTACTTCCCCAAGGTCGACGTGCCGGAAGGCCTGACCGCGACCGGGTACCTGCGGGACATCACTTACGAAAAAGCCCTGCCGCTCTACGGCAAGGACGGCGTCATTCCGGACAACGTCAAGACCCGCATCGATTACGAACTGAACATCATCGCCAAAAAAGGATTCGACACCTATTTTCTGATGGTGGCCGACATCGTCGAGGGCGCTCACAACATCGGCGCCATCACCAACACCAGAGGCAGCGCGGCAGGCAGCATCGTCGGACGCATTCTCGGAATCACCAACGTCGACCCCCTGCATTACGAGATCCCGTTCGAGCGCTTCCTGACCGAACACCGTCCGACCCCGCCGGATATCGACCTGGACATCGCCGACAACCGCCGGGACGAGGCGATCGAGTACATCACCAGCCGCTACGGCAAGGACAAGGTCGCCCAGATCATCACCTTCGGGACCATGATGGCCCGGGCCGCGGTCCGCGATGTCGGCCGCGCTCTCGGCATCCCTTACGCCAAATGCGACCAGATCGCCAAGATGATCCCGATGGGCAAACAGGGCTTCCACATGACTCTGGACAAGGCCCTGGATCTAAATCCGGAACTCAAGGGAGTCTACGAGCGCGATCCGGAAACCAAGAAGATCCTGGATATCGCCCGCAAACTCGAGGGCGGCGCCCGGCACGCCTCGATCCATGCCGCCGGCATCGTCATCACCCCGACCAAGCTCACCGATTACATGCCGCTGCAGTTCGAACCCGACGGCACGCGCATCATCACCCAGTACGACATGTACGCCCTGGACGTGAACGCCAACAACAAGGCCATCGGCGTGATCAAGATGGACCTTTTGGGCATCCGGAACCTGTCCATCCTGGAAGCGGCCGTCCGGATCGCGGAAAAGCGCCGCGGCATCAAGATCGACATCTACAATCTCCCCCACCCCGACCCCAAGACCTTCAAGCTCCTGTCCGAGGGCCACACCTTCGGCGTGTTCCAGATGGGCTCCTCGGGCATGACCCGGTACCTGATGGAGCTTAAGCCGACCACGATCTTCGATATCATGGCCATGATCGCCCTGTACCGCCCGGGCCCGATGCAGTTCATCCCCGACTACATCGCGCGCAAGCACGATCCGAAGCTTATCACCTACATGGATCCGGCGCTGGAAAAAATCCTGAACCGCACCTACGGCGTCCTGGTCTACCAGGACGACCTTCTGACGATCGCCCATGACCTGGCGGGCTACACCTGGGAAGAAGTCGACAAGTTCCGCAAGGCGGTCGGCAAGAAAATCCCCGAGGAAATGGCGAAGCAGCGGATCAAATTCACCAAAGGCTGCGTGGAAACCTCCGGCTGGAGCGAAGAGAAGGCCGCCCAGATCTGGAGCTGGATCGAACCGTTCGCGGCCTACGGTTTCAACAAAGGCCACTCCGCGTCGTATTGCGTGGTCAGCTACCAGACCGCCTACATGAAAGCCAACTTCACGGTGGAATTCATGGCCGCGGTCATGACCGCGGAATCCGGCGACATGCCGACGGTGGTGGAAGCCATTGAAGAGTGCCGGAATCTGGGGATCCAGGTGCTACCGCCGGACTTGAACGAGAGCCTGGCCAATTTCACGGTCATCGACGACAGGCACATCCGGTTCGGATTCAACGCCATCAAGAACTTAGGCTCCGACGTCATCGAAGCGGTCATCCAGGAAAGGAAAGCCAACGGTAAGTTCAGGGATTTGGAAGATTTCCTGTCCCGCATTAAAACCCGGACGTTCAACAAGAAATCCTGGGAATCGCTGGTCAAATCAGGCGCCATGGATTCTCTTGGGGAGCGTGGCCAGCTCCTGGGCAACATGGAGGCGATCCTGGAATTCGCCCGCGAACACATGCGCCAGCTTACCGAAACCAAAGTCAGCCTGTTCGGCGAGAACATGCTCCCCAAATCCAAGCTCAGGCTCCGGCAGGTGGAAGCGGCTTCCAAAAAGGACCGCCTGTCGTGGGAAAAAGAGCTTTTGGGCCTCTACGTGTCCGCCCACCCCATCGAAGACTATGCCGAGACTTTAAAAAAATACGCCAAACCGATCAAGACCGTCGCGGCCTACAAGCAGACCGTCACGATCGGCGGCATCATCACCAAGATCCAGCGGATCCTCACCAAGAAGGGCGACCAGATGGTGTTCATGGACCTTGAAGATACGAGCGGCGCCATCGAAGTTTTGGTCTTCCCCACCGCGCTGTCTAAGTACAGCCAGCTGGTGGCTGAAGAAAAGATCGTGCTTATCACCGGGAAGGTTTCCGACAAGGACGGCGTGCCGAAATTCCTCGCGGACGATATCCAGGAGCTCAACACCTTCATCGCCGCGCTTCCCCGGCCGGCGGTCACCCGCCCGGTCACTATCCAAATTCCCGAAGATGCCAAGGAAGAGCTGTTCGTCAACCTCAAGAGCCTGCTTGAGATATACCCCGGGGACCAGCCGGTCAGCCTGGTCATCAAGCAGCAGCAGATCAAGACCTCCTACAAGGTCAACTGGAGCGATGAGCTGAAGACGCGGGTTGCGGACCTGTTCCGATGAGACTTTGACGGCGCCGAAGGTTAGGAGTATAATGCAATCACTTAAGGGCGCTTGAAGCGGCCACCAACCGCCGAGCCCTTACGTTCAACTTCGGACGTTACCGAAGGAAATGAAGCAAGCATTGGGTGGAACCGCCTAAATCAATTATAGGCCCCAAGCCGAGAAATCGGTTTGGGGTTTTTAATAAGCAATAATGCCCGGGTCGAACCCGGCGGGATAAATCATATGCAACAAGCAAACGACAAATTGTTCAACCTCCGGCACTCGCTGGCGCACGTAATGGCTGCCGCGGTGACGGAAATGTTCCCGAAAGCCCAGCTGGGAGTCGGACCGGTCATCGAGAACGGTTTTTACTATGACTTCGAACTCCCCCGCCCCCTGACTCCCGATGACATCAAGAAGATCGAAAAACGGATGCGCGAACTGGTCAAGCAGGGCCTGGCCTTCGATCGGGAACTTTTGACGATCCCGGAAGCGAAGAAGCTGTTCACCGACATGGATCAGAAGTTCAAGCTGGAACTGCTCAAGGACCTGGAAAAATACGGCACTACCAAGGCCGCGGAGATAGCGCAGGCCGACGAATCGCTGGCGCAGGACCTGGACCTGGCCGACAAGACCGGGGAAATCTCGATCTACCGGACGGGAAAGTTCCTTGACCTCTGCCGGGGGCCGCACGTCAAATCGACCAAG
>JBLMZV010000032.1:0-12997 GCA_050259015.1 Candidatus Saccharimonadota bacterium | reverse complement strand
TTTACCATCATGATCGCCCTGCAGATGATCATCGTTTTCCTGGTCCACGGCTTCCATAACGCCTTCAACAAAAAACTGATCGCAGCCGTGCTTATCACCCTTCTCATACAATTCCTGATCCTCTCCTTTCCGCCGCTCTATCCCCTCTTCGAGATCCAGAAGCTCTGGTAGGAACGTAAAACTAAAAACCCCGGCGGTTAGCCGGGGTTTTTTATCGATCTTACCAAGCCCTGAGAAATTCTTCGGAAGTCATGGTCCTGCCGTACAAAATCGGAAACGTGTAGTCGACGAGGTTTTGGGAAAGTTCCTGCCGGAGCGGATTGTCCGAGGTCTCCATCAAATCCTTAAGGATCACGAAGTGGTATCCTCTGGCGAAGCCGCCGCAGATGGTGGCCAAAACGCAGCCGTCCGTGAATACGCCGGTCATGACCAGGTATTTGATTCCGGAATTGCGGAGGAGCTTCTCAAACTCCGGATTGGTGAAAGTATCGTAATTGCTTTTTGTGATGACGGCGTCCCCGGGCTTCGGCTGGACCAGGTAAAATCGGCTTTCGAATTCCGAGCCTTCGCCGTAGAACGAAGCGGCCGGATCCCGGTACAGCTCGTTCAGGTTTTCGGGCAGGTATTCTTCAGTCCAGGGCGTAAGGTTGGTAAAAATGATCTTGCCGCCGATCCTGCTCCGGAACTCTCCGATGAACCTGTCGAGCTTGGGCATCATCTCCCGGACCTTGCGATAAGTGATGCCTCTGCCCTCCTCTTCGCAGTCCTCATGGCAACAGCCGTTTACCGGATCGATTACTATCAAGGCCGTGTTGCCGGCGTCCATTTTCTCGAACGGTTTCATGTCAGTTTCCTTTCAGCTTACTGAAAATATCCGATGGCGAAGCGTGATCTATGACTACGGACCGGATCGCTTCCAAAAACGGCAGGCCGCCGGTGTCCGATCCGAGCAGCAGGTACAGGGATGGCAGGGATACGCCGCCCTCGCATCTGATCAGGCTCGAACCATGACCCACCAGTTCGATTCCATACTGCCGGTTGTTGGAATAGTCGCTGGAACCCGTGGCGATCAGATCCCCCAGGCCGGCCGCCGTGTCGGCGGTTTCCGGCTTACCCCCGAGCCTTCCTATCACGAGTTTCATTTCCTCGAAGGCCTGGTCGAACAGCCAGCCGGTCATGCTCTGGTCCCAGCCCAAGGCATGGGCCATTCCGATGCCTATCGCGTACACGTTTTTTAGGACCCCTGCCAAAGATACCCCGCGAATGTCGGCCGCAAGACTCACGACCAGCCCGCTTGCCTCGAGCAGGGGCTGTAGGATTTCGGCTGCTTCCGGTTCGCTCCCGGCCACCACTGCGGCTCCGCCGCGATCAGCCATCAGTTCCTCGCCCAACATCGGCCCGCTGATCAGGGCGATCGAGTTGCCGGACAATTCCTCGGACAAGACTTCGAAGGCGGTCTTGCCGCTGCCCTCCTCAAGGCCCTTGCTTAAGAAAGCCACGACCGTGCGTTTGGACAGAAGCGGCTTGATCTCCGCGCCGGCGGAACGCAGGACCCAGGACGGTACCGCGAATACGAGGACGTCGGCCGCGGCAACGACGTCGGCCAGCGGCTTCTGTCCCGGCACTTTCCCCGGCAGCTTGTCGTAAAGGTTTATTTCGTTCCCTTCCTTGGGAAGGATGTGGTGTAAAGCGGTGCCGATCTCGCCCGCCCCTATGATGGCAATCTTCATTATTGTTTCAAAAACCGGTTAATGATTCGTTTTAGGTTCACAGTCCCGGTATAGCTTAAGCCGTGCCCGCCTTTTTTGTACGTGACGAGTTTCGCGCCGATCAGACGAGCGAATTTTTCGGTGGATCGGTACGGGCAGGTCCTGTCGTCTTTGGCGTGTATAATGAGAACCTTGCGGCCGTCCATCTTTTTCGCCTGTCTTACGGGACTCATGAATTTGCCGGAACGGATCCTGTCCCAGCCTTTCCTGTCGATGCGGTAGCCCAAGCCGAACGCCTTCTTGAGATACGGAATGAACTTGTCGAGCGGCTTGTCGTCGCTGTCATCCAGCCAGTCCACCAGAGGCGACACGGCAATGACTTTATTCACCCGCCTGTCGATTCCGGCAAGCAGCACGGCCGCGCCTCCGAAACTGCTGCCCCAAAGCGCGATTTGGCTGGGGCGCAGGCGAAAGACCTTTCCGCTCCACAAGTCCGTAAATCCTTTGGGGAGGGCGTCGAGAATGTCCGTGATGTCCTTTTCCACGGGTTTCCGGAACATCAGTCCGCCGCTTTCCCAGGTTCCCCGGTACCGCGGGTTGAACACCCAGAAGCCTTTCAGGGCCAGCATTTTCATAAGTTCCGTCCGGCGGGGATAACCGGGCATCCCGCCGCAAAGCACGATCACCCGCCGGGTGTGTCTGACGGGCGGATAAAACTCGGCGATGATTTCGCCGAAAGATGTCCTAAGCGGATATGGCGGGAGCCTGTTCATAGATAGAGTATAACAGAAGCGGCTGCTTTAGAAAAAATTTTTTGGGCAATCCGTCCGTTGACCAAAGCACCTCCAAACCAGAATAATCAATACACCCAAAGGTCGCGCATACCAAATCATAAATTCATAAGGACGAAGAAAGTCACCATGAAATACCCATATAAACGCTTGTCTAAAATAGCAATTATCGTCGCCTTTTTAGGGGCCGCCTTTGTGTTATACGGCAACCGCGCCTCGGCCTCCGTCTCAACGTGGCAGAAAGGCGCCAGCATCGTCCCCCAAAGCACCACGGATTTCTCGAGCAGCTCGTTCAGGCAGTCTTTGTCCAATTTGGCTTCGACGCACGCCAATTACGTCACGCTCGTTGTGCCTTATTACCAGAGCAACGAAAACTCGATCGACATCCAGTCGGGCTGGAACACTCCAACTGACCAGTCATTAGCCGACGGGATCAAGGCGGCCCACGCCGCTGGGCTGCAGGTCAATCTCAAGCCCCACCTGGACACTTACGTCAACAACCAGTGGCGGGCGTACATCAACCCTGGGGACCGCAATGGATGGTTCACCAACTACGGCAACATGCTCAATCATCTGGGACAGATCGGCCAGGCCAACGGCGCCGAGGAAATCACCACCGGCACCGAGCTTATCAGCATGGCCAGCGACAACATCAATTCCACAAACACGCAGAATTGGCAGAACATGATCGCTAACCTGCGCAAGATCTATTCCGGAAAACTGACCTACAGCGCCAATTGGGGCTGCTGCGGCTTCACGGACGAGAAGAACAACATAGCGTTCTGGGGCTCCTTGGATTACGCCGGGATTTCCGCCTACTACAATTTAGGCGGCGACTTCTACAACGATTCCGTGCCGTACATTACCAGCCAGTGGGACAACTACAACAAGACGGACATCGGCCCGTTCCAGCAGCGGATCGGCAAGCCGGTGATATTCACCGAAATCGGCTATCGGAGCGTGACCGGCGCCCACACCCAGCCTTGGAACTATAACCTCGGCGGCCCGGTAGATCAGGCCGAACAGGCCAACAGCTACGAAGCCCTGTTCTCCTACTGGGACAGCCAGCCGAACATGCAGGGCGTGCAGCTGTGGGATTGGAGCAGCAACCCCAACGCCGGGGGCAACGACACCAATTACACCCCGCAGAACAAGCAGGCCCAGACCGTGATGACCAAATGGTTCGGCGGCAGCGGCGGCACGACTCCTCCCCCGCCCTCGGGCAATCCGACTATCACCAGTTCCGCCTCGGCCTCGCCTAACCCTGTCAGCGCCGGTTCGCAGACTACAGTCACCGCGCAGGTAACCAACAGCGGGCAGTCCGTAAGCGGCGCCAACGTGGACGTGGAGATCTACAACGCAAGCAACCAGCGGGCGTTCCAACAAATCTACGCCAATCAGAACTTCAACAGCGGGCAGTTCCAGGCCTACAACTTCGGCTGGACTCCGCAGGCCCAGGGCACATACACCGTGAAGATCGGCGTGTTTAACGGCTCCTGGACCCAGCTCTACAACTGGCAGGACTCAGCCGCGACAATAACCGTAGGCACGGGCAGCACTCCTCCTCCCCCGCCCCCGCCGCCCCACCAACCCCCCCCCCGGACGTCGGGCCCCATCGACGGCTGGTGGCCGACCAATAGCAGCACGCTAAGCGGCACCCAGCCGTTCAAGGCTCTCCTCACTAACGCAGACGTGGGCAGCTACAACATGTACTGGCAAGTGGATAACGGAGGCCTAAACGCCATGTACGACAGTTCACAGGACTGGCCGCACAAGGAAGCTATTGTTGACCTTTCGGGATGGAACTGGAACGGCAGCGGGCCGTACACCCTCAACTTCGTGGCTAAGGACAAGAACGGCAATGTTATCGCCCAACGCCAGATAGTCATCAACATCACCCATTAATTATTAAGTTATTAAAAAAGCCGTCCTTTTCGGTCGGCTTTTTTATAAAACACAACAGCACTGCGATACGAGAAAGTAATGCAGTGTTCAGAAGTAGAATCTCTTCCGGTTAGCTTTCAAAAACAACATTTTGGAAAAAGAAAAAGACACCATCGACGGATGATGTCTTCGGCAGTCACATTCCTGCCTTGGGACGGAGCCTAGGCCTTCGGCAACATCAGCAGTTGGCGGTCCAGGTCTCGGGGATGCCCTTCACCCAGAATCCGAATTCGCCTCGGCGTTCCTTCTTCCAGAAGGCCAGGAAGCGGTCGTGGTTCTGACCGAGTGACAGAGTGACCATCTTGATCCGATCGTTCTTCACAAACCGCATGAGGGCCACCTCGACGTCAGCCTTCCGATCGGTCGTCAGCAGGGATTCGCCGATCGGCACGACAGGAGGTTCCTCGAAGGAGGTAGCGGCTCCGAACGCGACGTAGCGGTTGTTGAACAGCCGCAAGGTAACGCCCTGAATGAAGATCTCCGGCCTGGCACAGAGAACCGAATCGCCGGACCAGATGCCGAAGAGGAAGCGGAGCATTGCCTGCCTCCATCTCGACTCCGGGAATTCTTCCAACGCGGCGACCTCGATCGTCTTGCCTTTCTTGACCCCCAGGCCAATCGAAAGTTCCACAGTTCCTCCTTGCCTGGCTATACCGCAGAGGGGTCAATCCCCGCTCGAATAGCCAGCTCCCGCCTTTTGGGCATGGCCGCATATAGTAACCGATTTTTGCCTCTTTTGTCAACGCTTGCTCTCTGCCAAAACGAAAAGCGCTTTAAGAGCGCTTTTCTATTCGAACGATTCATTACTTGGCGATGCGGCTAAGGTCTCCCTCTATTACGATCGGCTGCATGGCAGCAATCTCATCCTTGTAAGCCATGTCCGGTATCTGATGCAGGAGGTAGATCGGCTTATTCATGACGTGCGAGAATCCCATCTCCAGGAAGGCATTACCGCCGATGTAGCCTTTTAGGCCGTTCTTCTCGAAGTTTGCCACGAGCACTGTATCCGCATCCTTGATTATCCGATGGTACCGGCGAATGGCGTCGGCTTGAATGGAACGCTTTGAGAACGCGCCGGTTTCCTTCTCCCGCTTTATCTCATCGAGCGTAATCTCCCCGTCGATTATCCTGGCCGCCGTAACCGGCGACTCCACCTCGAATCCGAGCTTCTTTAGCCGCTCGGAGAGATCCTTCATTTCGTAGGCAAAGCTTAAGCTTCCGCAAATCGCGATCATCATGCTATTTGAGCACGCCGCCCCACTCTACGGCCGTGAAGCCTTTCCGTTCCGGAGTGCGGATGTCATAACCTTGTACCGCGACGGGCTTATCCAGGCCCTGATAGTCCATAAGCACCCGAATGACCGTGTCGGGCTTCGGATCGATGTTAAGAGGCGCGATCTTGTCCATCACTCGGTTTCCCATAAACGTCACGAAGTAGTAAGGCCTGTCCTGCATCTTCGGCTCCCAGAACTCGATGAAATCCTTGGTTTCCTGCGCGTTTAAGCCTAGTTGGCCCAGCTTGTCCACGAGGAACTGATGCAAATCCTGCCGGGACACCACAAAGCCCTTGTCCGGCATCTGATAATAGCCGCCGCGGCCTTCCCAAAATAAGTAAGGATAAACCTTGCCGTCAGAAATATTCGTTAACTGGCCCTTGGGGGTCGCGATCACGTTCCAACCGCTGTTGTATGCAGGCTCGGTGTGGCTGAACCCGCCCTGGGGATCAAGCTTGACCGAAACGGCAGTGGTCGAGGTCGGGTACAGGTAGATGACCGGTTTGCCGCACTCAGCCATGGGGCCGTAGTCGCTGTTCTTGAACGCAAGCAAGCGGCCGAAAGGATCCGTCCAATAGAACAGCGGGCGCTTGGCCACGAATTGTTCGAAGGTCAATTTCTGCCCCTCCGGGAAATAGGTCGAGTCGTACAGGTCTTTTAGAATCTTGCTGTTCTTGTCCTTGAGCTCGTAGATTGTTTCGCCTTTGCTGTTTTTGCCTGCCGCCACCAGGTCTTTATTCACGTCCAGGCCGGTCGTAACAGCCCCGAAGTTGGAACCGCAACCCGAGCGCTCCGTCCAAACGTATGGATTAGAGTTGCTCTTGCCGTCCGTCCAGGTCACGGCCGGGATGCTCTTGTCGCTTATGAAGTCCGGGGTGTATTCGTAAATTATCGCTCTAAAATCCGGAGCCTTGGCATAGAACCCGTATTCCTGGTAAATACCCTCCACCGAAGATTGGTTGTCCGGAGTCGTATACACAGCTCCGACCTTGGGATCGTTGTACACGAACTTGAGCCCTGTGGAGTTAAACGTCTGATAACTTGAGGTGAAAGCCATGGTATCCGCCAGCGTCAGCTTCTGCCTTGGCAAGTTGCCTTGAATGGTCTCCGGAAAATCCAGGTCCTTGATATCATAGGTCTTGTCCACCGTGAACTTAGCCTGGTTGAGATACGGGTAATCCGTATAGCTGTCCGAATATTTCTGGAGCAGGACGTATTGCGCGTCTTTCTTGGCAAAATAATATATGAGGTCGCTGCAAGGGCCTTCGCAGGGAGTCTGAAGCATCACCACGGTCGCGCCTTTGTACAGGCCGCCCTGGAATGCGCCCAACTCGAAATATTTGGCGTTCGCGATCGGATCGAAATAGCTGATGTCGCCCGGCGCGGCTTCGATCTTCTTAAGCAGGCTGCCCGCGGTTTCGCTCGGGAAATGCCAGGCGATTATGCCGGAAACCAAAGGTTCCTCGGTGGTGGCGCCGGTTGGCTGCTGCGGTTGGTCCTGATTGTTCTGCTGTTGCTGCTCAGCCGGCTTTTCCGTCTTGGGGCGGCTCGAATTCCAATAATACCCCGATACGCCGCCGGCCAGAACCACGATCACGGCGATGGCGACGGCCAGGCCGCCGCGCGACTTCTTGGGGATAGGGCCGGGCAGGATCGGTTCCTGTTTTTCCGGTTCGGTTTGGGGAACGTTTGTTTCATCCATAAAAATGTTGTTAATGTCTTTAATTATCTTACTATACTTGACGCAAACTTAAAAGTTTACGGGAAGTAACCCGTGACGTAGCTAGTCACGTCCGTCATTTCCGGTTTCTGGAGAAGTTTTGCCGCGTTGGTATTGCCCGTAAGCACGAACTCGCCCGCGCCGGCAGCGTTTGCGTATTCCATGACCAGCCTTAATCCTTTCCGGGAGTCGATTGTCGCCCGGACGGCATCGGCCGGATTTCCCGATTGGATCGCCTCGATCGATTGCCTATCCTGCCGGTCCGCCTGATCGCTTGCGACCTCGTGGGAAAAATCGAAAGAACCGATCACCAGTCCCCCGCTCCCGACTTCGGAGGCCAGGGCTTTGGAAAGGTCCGACAGTAATTTATCATCCGCGGATTCCTTGACGATAAGCGGCACTATTTTCGCGTTCGGGAAGGAATGTTTGATGAAAGGCAGGAGGTTATAGATGCCGTGTTCCGAGTCGAACGGTTTCTCCTCCACCGAAACCAGATTGTTACCCTTAAGGATCGCAGTCAGATGACGGTCCGCCCCGATCTTGCCGTAGCAGGTATCCCAATCCTCGTTGGAAGCGATGATGGCGCCACTGCCTGCGCCGAAATGGTTGGGGCTTACGATGACCACCGTGATCGGGTCGGCGGTGGCCACCCGGTTCAGATTCGCGGCGATCAGTTCCATGGCCAGCAGATGGTGGTTGACGATCATTGCCCGGGCTGAAACTTTATCCTGATTCGCCGGGTAGGCCCGCGCGGCCGCCTCTTCGGAAATCGGACAGACAGAGTGGGCCCGCTCTGAAGCCGGGGCGGTTCCTTTCGACTTGAACAAAAAGAAGCCGGCGGCAAATGCCGCCGCCGCCAGCAGGGTATAAAACAGGGCCAGTTTACGCATCGGGGAATCTTTTTACTTCGGTTATCTTCCAGTCCTTGATCCTATCATGGTCCAGGAATTCGAACACTGCCTTAAATTTCCGGCCGGACAAAAAGTACGGGAACCATATACGGTCGTCCGGCCACATGGAATCGAAAGGGATGCGCTCGAATTCGAACCATTCCGGGAACATCTCTTCCGATTCCGAAGGTTTTCCTTGGTAAGACTTTATGAGGAACAGGTGCACATCAAAAACCTCATCCGGGAACACGAAGCGGAATTCCCCGGCCTTTTCGCAGTCCTTAATCTCTATGGAGGCTTCCTCCCGGCACTCCCTGTTCAGGCACTCCGCCACGGTTTCGCCGTCCTTGACCTTGCCGCCGAAGCCGTTCCACCGGCCCGAGCCGAAACCTCTTTTCTTCATGCCGAGCAATGCCCTGCCTTTTTCGACCGGAATTCCGAGCGTTAGGACCATGTTTACTCTTTGTTGAGGATAAATTCGGAGATCCGATCCCTGTACCTGTTGTAAAGATACCCGGTCAAAAGCAGGATCAGGCCCAGACTCAAGAAGGACACGAACCGGTAAAGGTTATTGAGATTGGCCGGATCGTAGAGGAATACCTTGAAGATGACAAGCCCGAAAAGAAGCACGGAAAACAGCCGCGCCGAACGCGACTTAAAGACCAGTCCGATGGCGAGTATCGCAATCGCGTAGACCGCCCAAACCACGGACAGCATCGCGTTCTTAGTGTACGTCAGGCTGTTTATCCGCGCTGTCTCGCCGGCTGCCAACTGTCCAATCCTTACGCTGTAATAATCAAGGACTTCCAGGCTTACCGACCACAACACGATAAGACTGATGCAGAAAAAGAATATCGGGCCGACCCAGGATTTCTCCTTCGGTTCGATGTCTGAGCTGTCGCGGGTCAGGTATGCCAGCACGCCGGCCAGCAGGGCGGTGATCCCGAAGGCCAAGGCCCGGAAATTAAAGAAAGGGGTGAATTGGACGAGCGCGGGAAGCTGGGAATCGAACAGCAACAGCCGGAACCCGGTTAACGCAAAAGTCGCATACGCCAGGACGCGCAGCGGACGCTGCCTGCCGGACAGGGCAATGATGCCTGTTACGAACGCCAGGAGTGACCAGCCGATCGGCAGCCAATGGTGCGGATAGTATCTCGTGATTTGGGCGGTGAAGTAGATGAAGGCCAATAGGTAGGCCTCGACCGAAAGGATGGCATGGTTCTCCTGGGTTGCCCCGTCATCTTCGGGATCGAGCGGAAGCCATGGGAACTTGAATCGATGGAGCAGAGCACCGCAAATCAGGCAAAACAGAAGCACAAGGAAAGTCAGGCCGGTGCCGTTGAACCAAGGCGCGGTCTGAGTTACCGGCAGATTGATGGCCACGAACCGGATGCACGCGATCACGAATACCACGTGGCTGACATTCCGGAAGAACGATGACCTGTTGCGCCTGGCCAAAAACTGCAGGACCAGCGCTTCCGCTGCCCAGCCGACAGTGATGTAACTTCCGTGGAACTGCAAAGCGATTCCGACGAACAGAAGCAGGAATCCGACGCCGTAAAGGAAATATTTCGACTCGGCCGTCCTTTCGTTCCGGCCGACGATCGCCGCCAGCACAATATGGATAAGCGCCAGTCCGAAGGCGAAGGTGCCTGCCACGTCGGGATAAAGCGGCTGAAGGATGGAATAGGCCGCCAGGAAATAGAACAAAGGATTAAACAGGATCAAAGCGAAATCGTTGGGGTCGGTTTTGGTCTTGGTGATGAAAAGGCGGGTCAGGGTGGCGGCCAGGAAAATCAGGAAAAACAGAGTCAGATAGGCGAAGGCTTCCCCGAAAAACGCCTGCGAGTAATGGCTGACATGCCAGCTGATGTAGACCAAGGCGGTGCCGAACAGGCTGCCCAGAGTCAAGGCTCGCCAGGAGCGGTACAGCGCAATCAGGAGCATTCCGATGTTTAAAACCGCGATGTAGCCGAACAGCAGATGGAGGTTGTCGAGACCGCTGATCACCAAAAACGGGGTGACGAAGCCGCCCAGCTGGGCGAAGCCGGCCATTGGGAGCGAGTCGTTCCTTATCGCGATGCCCGCGCCGATGACCGTGGTGGCGGCCATTCCCAGGAATGCCCAGGAAAAGGAAAATACGCCGTAGTAATTGAACGCCGCGTAAAAAGTCAGATAAAGGATAGCCAGGCCAGTGCCCATAAGCACCTGCCCGTAGCTAAAGAATTTTTTCCTGAGATACTCCCCCAACCCGAGCAGTACGACGCCGGCGCTTAAACCGAGCACGACCCTCATGAGTTCGGTGATCAGATTCCTCTCGAAAGCGTAGCGGAGGAAGAATCCGATGCCCAAAATGACGGCTACCGCTCCCACTGCCGTGAAGATTCGGCTGCCCACGCGGAACTCGAAATCGTGATGGGGCGCCGCGGGACCCGACTCAGCGATCGCGGAAGCAGGCGCCGGCGGGGGCGGCGGAACTGCCGCCGCGGCCGAAGGCCGCGGGGGGACAGGCATCTGCGAAGGAGCCTCGGACAGCGGCCGAACCCCCTTAAGCAGGCTCTCCAAACGGTTGATCCTGCCGTTTAAGTAAATAAAGACGACTATCCCCGCCAGTACCAAAAGGAAGGAAATCATAAACTAAAAAATTAAAAATTTCTAAAAAATGCTACCAGCTTCCGCCGCCGCCCCCGCCGAACCCGCCGCCGGAGAAGCCTCCGGAGAACCCGCTTCCCCCGCCCCAGGCCGAAGAGCCCCCTCCCCGCTGTCCGGAGGAGACCAAAGATGAGTTCATTGACCCGGAAAAATCGTTGATGAACATACCCATGACCAAAGGGTTGAAAGCCGGCGAAGAGGGATCATGATACCACCGGGGCGGCTGGTTATAGATGCCCTCGAATTTCCTGGCCCACTGATCGGTCACTCCGAGCGCGATGGCGTACGGGAGCAGCTCCTCGAACACCTTCGGATTCTTGTCAGGGTCGTTGTGGAATTCCAGACGGTCCTTCTCGGCCACCGAAAGATATTCCTTGAGTCCCAGGCAGAGCTGTCTGGTGTCGGCGCCTTTCATGGTCCTCGTGGGCATGAAGAATCCGAAGAACAGCACGATGCCCCCGGTCAGGATCAGGGACAGCACCGTATAGACGCTCAGGGAACCGTGCAGCCAAGCCGTCAGGAGCAGCACCGCGATCCCGCCCAGCATGTAGTTGCGCTTTACCTTATCGGGATTGCTGGGAAAATAGCCGTCGGCCACCAGTTTTTCCGGGATTTTTGCAAGCCCGAGCGAAGCGCGCAGGTTTCTGGTCTTGGACAGCTCCGAAACGGTGACAACGGCCAAAGCGCGACTGCGCAGCTCAGGATCCTCAGGCATCGCCTGGCTTAAGTCGCTTACGGACGAGGCGAACAGCGCCCGCATCAGTTCGCGGTCAAAGGCGTTATTCAGATCGCGCTCGTCCTTGGTTTTCGTCAGTCTGAAGTCGGTTTTCTTGAATCCGAAAAGCGATTTGGTTTCCAGACGGCTGATCTCGAGGTATCCTCTCTCGGCTAAATAGATTATCTCCGCGGAAACGTCTCGATTGCTGTTCCGCTCGCTGATGAGGTATCCCATTTCCGCAGGAGTCAGCCCCTCCGGAGCCTGGTATTGCGCGACTATGGGGTTTTTCGATTTGGGGTCGCGGCCGCGGCTCCGCCAGATCGCGAACATTATGGCGAACGCCACCACGGGCAGGAAGAGGATCCAGTTATCCTCCAGAAGCCAGACCGTCCGTTTGAGAGCAGTCGGCAGCTGGATCAGGCCTTTGGGCAGCCCGATGACAGCCGTGAGTCCGTTCCCCCCTCCCAGGATTCCATTCGGGGCGATGTCCACTTCGTTGTTTTTCTGGGAGAAGGAGCAGTCCTGCTCAGTGCTTCCGAACGCGCCGGTAAAACAGGCGGTTTGCGTTTTCCCCTCCGCTCCGGCAGGCAGAATCACGCGCACTCCGGAAGACAGGATCGGAGCAGACCATTCGCCGCCGATCGCGTTCCAATAGATCTCGTCGTGATCCGAAAACGAGTTGATCGCGCGGGCCACGGTGTAATGCAGCACATACGTTTGTTTGCCCGTCACTGTCCGGTTCGCGTCGCCGATCCGGATCGATTCCTTGTTCCCGGGGTAGGAAATCTTGACCGGATAGGACGATCCCTGTCCGTCGTCCACGGACAGCCCGGAAACGCGCAGATTATAGTTGCCGCCGCGCGCCTGGTATTTGTACGGTATCTCGCGGGTGATGCCATGCTTAAAACCGGCGCCGAAATCGTAGTCGATCCTTTCGGTAACGTTAAGCGTCGCGTCCGGATTGACCGCTATCGTGACCTGATAATTGTCGATTGTTTCGACGCTCTGCGCAGAAGCTGTGCCAAGGGGCAGCAGCAGGCAAAGCGCCAGCAGAAACAGGCGGATTTTCATGGTTTTATGATAACACAAGCAAAAAACGGCCACAAAAAAACCGGCTGCCAACGGGCAACCGGCAAACGAATCGGCGAACCAGGGCGTTCAGGCCGCGTCGGAGGTCTGGGCCCAGTCGAGGAGATCCTTCTCCTCGACGGTCAGGAATTCGCGGGCAACGCTCTTGCGGCGTTTCATGCGCGCAAGCAGGGCGCCCAGGCGGTCGACTGCTTCCTGGTTGTTCCGCTG
>JBLMZV010000031.1:0-6259 GCA_050259015.1 Candidatus Saccharimonadota bacterium | reverse complement strand
ACGGTCTTCCGGGCCGTTTTTTTGCGAATAAAAAAACCCGTCGACGAATCGACAGGCGGGGGAGGGTCATTAAGCGCTTAAGCTCGTTGGATTAGCCTTTTGGGGCTTAAGGTCGCAAGACCCCGACTTAAGGCTTAACGAGCCTCCCCACACAGAACCGACGTTAGCCCCGAGAACGAAGGCTTTGGCAGCCAGTCCGCGAAGAATCTCGCGGCGTATTCGATCCCGGGGCCCCCAGTCTCCCCTTGGCAGCCCATTCCTGGGCCTACAGCGGCGCGCTCCTGCTCATCTTTCCCCCTTGCGGAAGAATCGTGTGAACTTCAGCGGTCGGTGCGGCGACTGGTTACTTAGTGTGTGCGCCCTCCTTGATGACAGGATAATAGCGAAAGCAATAAGTCTTGTCAAATAAGCGCCGCCGGGCAGGCCCCACGTTTACAAACGGAGGCCGGAATGGTAAAGTTATTTCATGGATACTCAACAAACAACCAACTCTATGGACAATCTTTACGACAGCGGCGAACCCAGGCAAAACCCCGGCAACCGGCCGGGCAGGCTTTGGACTTTCGTGGCTATACTTCTCATCGCTTCTTTCGGTTTAGGATTCGCCTTTGGGCAGAACCGCCTCAAGATCGCGGAAGGCAAGCTTGAAATCAACAAGGGCCCGGCCCGAAGCGCGGATTACAATATCCTTTGGGACACCCTTGATCTTCTGAATTCGAAATACGTGGACCGGCCCCTGGATCAGCAGAAACTTCTGTACGGGGCGGTTTCGGGGATGGTCGCGGCCGCGGGCGATCCGTATACGGTATTTTTCACGCCCGACGAAGCCAAACAGTTCACCGAGGAGCTGCAGGGAACGTTCGACGGCATCGGCGCCGAAGTGGGATCGAAAGACGGCCAGATCGTGGTGATCGCGCCGCTCGAGGACACGCCCGCATCGAGAGCGGGCATCCAGGCCGGTGACGCGATCCTGGCCATCAACGGCGAGAGCACGAATGGCCTGTCCGTGGACCAGGCGGTGACCAAGATCCGGGGCAAGGCCGGCACCGACGTGACGCTCCAGATACTGCACAAGAACCAGAAAGAACCCTTGGACATCAAGATTACCCGCGCCAAGATCGAAGTGAAGAGCGCGAAGTTCGAGACGCAGACCATAAACGACAAGAAGATCGGCGTCATCAAAGTGAGCCGGTTCGGCGACGACACCAAAGGCCTATTCGACCACGACGTGGACGTGATCCTCTCCGGCAATTACCAGGGCGTGATCATCGATCTTCGGAACAACCCCGGCGGCTATCTGGAGACCGCGGTCGATTTGGCTTCCGCCTGGGTGGACAACGGTCAGACAGTGGTCAAGGAAGTGAATTACGCCAATCAGGTGAAGGACTACAACGCCACGGGCCTGGCCCGGCTTAAGGGCATAAAGACCGTGGTTCTGGTCAACGGCGGTTCCGCATCCGCATCCGAAATACTCGCCGGCTGCCTTCAGGATTACGGCGCGGCGACGCTGGTGGGAGAGAAGACCTTCGGCAAGGGTTCGGTCCAGGAACTCAACGAGCTGAAGGACGGCTCCGACGTGAAAATCACGGTGGCCAAGTGGCAGACCCCCAAGGGCCGCAGCATCAACAAGAACGGCCTGGAACCCGACCTGAAAGTCGACCGGACGCAGGCCGACGCGGACGCGAACCGGGATCCGCAAATGGACAAGGCCCTCGAATTAATGAAATAAACGATGCAGAAGCGTTTGGCGATCCTGGTGCTTTCGCTGTTCGTCATAGTGCTTTTCGCTTTCATTATCCTCCGTTCCGCTTCTTTGGGACCGGAGGATAATTATTTTAACGCCAGGCTCCGGCCGGTCCTGGCTTCCTGGCCGTTTAGCCGCAAGATCCTGGCGCTGCATTACGACGGCGACGCGCGAAGCGATTTTTTGGGGAAGCGGTACGCCGGGATACAGCTGGAGATCGATGTCATGTCCGGGGAGGAACTGCCCCAGCAGGGACTGGACCAGGCGGTGAAGGCCATCGAAACGGTGACCGGAAAACCGGTAAGCGTACGCTATTCGGACAACCGGATCCCGTATCAGGGGGCGCTGACCGATGCGGGGGTGGCGGGGTTGGCCAAGGCCAACCGCTACGCCCACGATCCGGACAGCGCGTTTCTGTATCTTCTGCTGGCCTCATCCCGAGATTCCGAAGTCTCAAATATCGGAGAGACTCAGGGCGAGGACGGCATCATCATCTTCATGGATTCGCTCAAGAGTTTTTTAAGCCGGAATCCGGATCTTCTGCCCGCCTACTTTTCGTCGACCATGCTCCATGAGTTCGGGCACCAGCTCGGCCTGCCGCATAATTCCGAACCGGGCTGTCTGATGAACCCGGAAGTGGAGGGGGGAGCGTCATGGGAGACGCCGGCAGACGTCATCAATTACTTCTGCCCTTACGAACTTAGGCAGCTCGGAAAAAGTTGACAAATGCCGGAAAAAATATTCTGTTCCGCGCCGAATTTAGATTAATCCCAAGATAGTGCTATAATTAATTGCCATGAAATCAGACGAAATCAGACAAGCTTTTCTGGAATTCTTCAAGGAAAAGGGCCATAAAATCATTCCCTCGGCTTCTTTAATCCCGGAAAACGACCCTACGGTCCTCTTCACCACGGCCGGCATGCACCCGTTGATCCCGTATCTGATGGGCGAAACCCATCCGGAAGGAACCAGGCTCGTTAATTTCCAGAAATGCCTCCGGACCGACGATATAGACGAGGTGGGCGACATTTCCCACCTGACTTTCTTCGAGATGCTCGGCAACTGGTCGCTGGGCGATTATTTCAAACGGGAGGCGATCCAGTGGAGTTTTGAATTCCTGACAAGCAAAAAGTGGCTGGGACTTGAGATCGAGCGCCTGGCCGTGACCTGTTTTGCCGGCGACAGCGAAGCTCCGCGCGATACCGAATCCGCGGAAATCTGGCGGTCCCTGGGCATCCCGGAACACCGCATCAGCTTCCTGCCGAAGGAGAAGAACTGGTGGATAGCGGGCCAGACCGGACCGTGCGGCCCGGACACGGAGATGCATTACTGGATCGATGACAGCGCGCCGGCGCCCGAGAAGTACGACCCGGATGAACCCCGCTGGGTGGAAATCTGGAACGACGTGTTCATGCAGTTCGACAGGCAGGCGGACGGCCGGCTGTCGCCTCTGCCCAGACCCAACGTGGATACCGGCATGGGCTTCGAGCGGATCACGGCCGTGCTGCAGAAGAAGGCGAATATCTACGAGACCGATCTGTTCGTTCCGATCATCGAAAAAATCCGGAGCCTCGCCAAGAACAGCGACGAGCGCAGGGAGCGGATCATCGCTGACCATCTGCGCGCCGCGACATTCCTCATTTCCGACGGGGTAATCCCTTCCAACAAGGACCGCGGCTATATCCTGCGCCGGCTGATCCGTCGGGCGGTGACCTTCGGCAAACAGCTCGGCATCGAGGACGAATTTTCCACCGAGATCGCGGCGGTCGTCATCAACCGCTACAAATTCGCCTATCACGCTCTGGAACGGCACGAGAACAGGATCCTGGAGGAACTGAATAAGGAAGAGACCAAGTATCGGGAAACCCTGAAATCGGGACTTAAGAAAATAGAAAAGACGCTGCTTTCCAAGGCAAATATCGAAGATAAGGATTCGTTGGATAAGATCAGCGATTCGTTATTCGATCTGTATCAGAGCGACGGGATGCCCTTTGAAGTGTCGCTGGAAGCCATGGGATACAAGGATTTGCCTAAGGACAAGCTGGACGCGTTGAAGGAAAAATTCGACGGGAAGGTCAATCATCACCAGGAGCTGTCCCGCACCGCATCGGCCGGACAGTTCAAAGGAGGTTTGGCTTCCAACTCCGAAAAGATCACCCGCTACCATACCGCGACTCATCTGATGAACGCGGCCTTAAGGAAGGTCCTGGGCGACCATGTCTATCAGAAAGGCAGTAACATCACGGAAGAACGCACCCGGTTCGACTTCACGCACGACAGGAAACTGACCGACGAGGAGAAACAACGCGTGGAGGCGCTCGTTAATGAATGGATAGGGCGTGACCTTGAGGTCACCAAGGAAATCATGACCGAGCAGCAGGCCAGGGACAAAGGCGCGATCGGGGTGTTCGGAGAGAAGTATCCCGAAAACGTATCGGTGTATACCGTGCAGGACCCGGCCAGCGGAGAGGTGGTGTCGCGCGAATTCTGCGGAGGGCCGCACGTCGAACGCACCGGTTCCATCGGGAAATTCCGGATCGCGAAGGAAGAGGCGGTGGCGGCGGGAATCCGGCGGATCAAGGCCGTCATCGAGTGAGCATCGGGATTATTTTAAAAACTAACCTTAAGTCTTAACCAATATGATCGACCTCGAAAAAGTTTCCGGTTTGCCGCTAAAGCTCGCCGAAGACGGCAGGCTCGTCTTCGGAACGGCCAAGGTGTTTTCCCCCAAGACCGGCGGGTTTAAGGAAGAGCAGCTCCCCGAAGTTGCGCCGAACATCCGGAAATATCAGGACATGACTCCGGTTTTGATGGACCGGTCCGCGCAGCCGGGACAGGAAGACATGTACTACATGTACCGGGACGTCCATTTTCCTGAGGACGAGGAGGCTATCCGTAAAAGCCACGTGACCTACGATATCACCGTGATCCCGCCCGTCATGACCGGACGCGAATTCAACAAGACGGTGGGGCACTACCACGCGGTCAAGTCCGGGACCGGCCTGGCCTATCCGGAAGTCTATGAAGTGCTGCATGGCCACTGCCTGTTCCTGCTTCAGAAGATGGATGCCGAGTTCAGGGAACTCATCACCATACTTGCGATCGAAGCGCGCGCGGGCGAGAAAGTGGTTTATCCTCCGAACTACGGCCACGTCATCGTCAATCTGGGCAAGGACATCCTGGTCACCGCCAACTGGGTCGGCGACGGATTCGAGCGGATGTACAAGCCGGTGGCGGATATGCGCGGCATGGCGTATTACGTCGTGGAGGCCGATAACGAAAAGGGCTACGAACTGGTCCCCAACAAATCCTACAAGAACGTGCCCGAAGTGAGAATGATCACCGGGAAGTTCATGGACAACCTGGCGATCGCCGGAAGCAAGCCGATGTACTCGATCGGCACGGGCAACCCCGAGAGCCTGGAATTCCTGAACCAACCCGAAAAATACGCGGTGGAACTTTCGTCCATAACGTCCTAACCATCCTTAACGCCGTGCCCGCGGCTCCTTAAAGGAAGATCCAAATGGCAAAAACAATCAAGATCGAGAAAAAGGAAGAGGTTTCGGCCGCTATCCAAAAGCTGAAGGCCGCCAAGGAACCGGAAGTGATCATCGAGGCCGAACGGGGGTCGCAGGTTATCTCCAATTCCAACAATTTGAGGCTTATCCGCAAGACGGCGGAAGTGCTCGGTAAGACGGTCCTTTTGAAGACCGACGACGAACTGGGCCAGGCTCTGGCGGTAAAGGCCGGCATGCCTTTGTTGCAGGAATCGCCCAAGCTCGGCCGGATGATTCCGCGCAAGAAGCCGGCGCTCAAGAACCGCATTTCCGACATCCCCGCCCGCCCTCCGATGCGGACAGCCGCGCCGGTTCCTGTTAAGCCTGTCCGACGCGCGATGGAATCCTTCGCTCCGTCCCAGGACGCGGAGGCCGAATTCTCCGGCGTGACGGAAGGCGGCAAAACCCGCCGCGTCTGGAACATTTCCAAATATTTCGTGTTCGCGGTCGCCGTATTGGTCCTTGCCGTGTTCGCGCTGTCCGTGATCCTGCCTAAGGCGGAGATCACGGTTTACGCCCGGTCGGAAGCGGTCACGCGGGACGTGGAAATCACCGTGGACAAGAACGCCAATACCGTGGACGGGTCCCGCATGGTCATCCCGGGGCAGATCGTAAACCGGGAGCTGTCTGACACCAAGACTTTTCAGACGACCGGCCAGAAACAGGTCGGCACCAAAGCCTCAGGCACGGTTCAGATATACAACTTCACGAAGAACCTGCTGACCCTGAAGGCATCCACCACCACGCTTGTCATCAACGGCAAGAAATATTTCTTCACCAAGGACGCCACGGCGATCCGGCCGACCGCGCGCATCGGCAACGGCGCTGACCAGGAAGTGGATACCGGCACCCTGACGTCACCTATTCCGGTCGTGGCGGAAACCCCGGGCGACAGCTTCAATCTTGCCGCGGGAAACCGCTTCGAGATCAAAAACGCCGCGCTCGGCACCGGCAAGGA
>JBLMZV010000030.1:0-6473 GCA_050259015.1 Candidatus Saccharimonadota bacterium | reverse complement strand
TGATGGAATACGTGCCGGTCATCCGCAAAGCCATAACCTACACCGACTATCGGCTGGGGTTTTCGCTTAAGCATCCTGTCGCATGGAGCGCGGAGGCTGACGCGGACAACACCATAAGTTTCCTCGACCCGCTAAACTTCGGTGAGGGGATTACGGTGAGCGTCATGGATTCCAAGAACGAGAAGGCTTACCGTTCGACTCTCCCGGTTTTGAGGGAAACGGATACGACCATTGATGGTCAGCCCGCCTCCCTGATTTTGACCGGCGTGAAGACCGCTCCGGAAAAAGTGGTGCTGGTGAACCATTTGGGAAGATTATACGCCATCCGAGGGACGGGTTCGATGTACGACAGAATCGTACCGACGTTCAGGTTCACCGGCTATCGGTTGGAACCGCTGCCGGGAAGCAAATTGAAGATCGAGGCCTCAAATAAGAAATAACAAAAACCATTGAGCGAATTCAGACAAGACATCGTTTCCAAGCATTGGATCCTATTTGCGCCGAACCGGAGTTTCCGGCCGGAAGACTTGAAGGAATCCCCGAATCCAGATATTTCCGCCCTGCCGGAAGTGGAACGGGGCTGTCCGTTCTGCCCGGGCAACGAAGCCCTCAACCAGGAGATCGCGTCGCACCCGAAAGGGGATAAATGGAAAGTCCGGGTGATTCCGAACAAGTTCGAGGCCTTGGGTCATGGCGGCGGGCGGCAGCGATCGGACTTCTATATCATCCGTGAAGGCATCGGCGATCATGAGGTTATCATTACACGTCCGCACAACGCGATCATGGCGTTTCTGCCGGACGACCTTATGGACCTGAACCTTATGGTCTATCAGGAAAGGATGCGCGAGCTCTCTGAGCATCCGGAAGTGCAGTACGTGCACATACTCCAGAATTACGGCAAGGCCGGCGGCGCCTCCATGATCCATCCGCATTCCCAGATTTTCGCCACCCCTTTCGTGCCGGAACATCTGCATGACGAAGTGGTCGGCTCCTATGTCTATTTCCAGCAGAACGGCGCATGCATTTACTGCGAGATGATAATGAAGGAGCTGCAGGACAAGGAACGGATCGTTCTCGATCATAAGGATTACCTGGTTATAGCGCAGTTCGCATCGAGGGTTCCCTACGCCTTGAGGATCATTCCCAAACGGCACATGGCAAGCTTCATCGACATGAGCGCCCAGGAAAGGAAGTCGTTGGGCGAAGTGCTCAAATTCACGCTGCAAAAGATCTTCTACAAGCTGAACAATCCCGCTTATAACTTCTATATACACACTTTGCCCGTCTCACACTCCCTGTTTACCCGCTACGATGACCGCAGTTTCCATTGGCATCTGGAAGTGCTGCCCAGGCTCAACGTATGGGGCGGCTTCGAACTTGGATCGGATGTTTACGTAAATACCGTACTGCCGGAAGTGGCGGCGGACGTCTATCGCCAGCCGGAAAAAGCCCAGCCTGCTGAAGGTAAAAAGAAAACACGCAAATTATGAGAAACAGGCGTTTGATCATCGCCAATTGGAAAATGAACCCGCTGTCTATAGATGAGGCCAGGCGTCTTGCCATGTCGATCGAACACAGGATGCATCAATTCCACAATAAGGCCGACGTCGCTGTCTGTCCGCCTTTCCTTTTTCTGCCGGCCCTTTCGCAGTATCTTCATTTTATTAAGCTGGGCGCCCAGAACTGCAGCTGGGAAGAAACAGGGCCTTTTACCGGAGAGGTCTCTCCCGGGCAGCTGTCGCAGTACCGCGTTGAATACGTGATTCTCGGGCACTCGGAACGCCGGCTGAATTTCGGAGAAAGCGACGGTGCGGTGATGCTTAAACTGTTCGAGGCCATGAAGAGGAAGCTGACTCCGGTGCTATGCCTGGGCGGCGAAAAAAACGCCAAGAAAGAAGGCATGAAACGCCTGGTTTCCAAGCAGTTCAAGGATTGTCTGGCGGGCATCGACAAGAAGGACTGGCATAAGATCGTATTCGTTTACGAACCGGTTTGGGCGATTTCCACGATGAGCAAGGGGGAGCCGGCCACCGGCGAACATGCGGTTGAGCTGATTTCTTACATCCGGTCGCTTATTGCCAAGGGTGTGGGAAAGCATGCGGCGGCGACCGTAAAAATTTTGTATGGCGGGTCGGTGAACCGCACCAATGCGGCGCAGTTCGCCCATTTTGAAGAAATAGACGGCGCTTTGGTCGGAGCGGCCGGTTTGGAGGCGGAGAATTTCACGGAGGTGATCCGGGAATTCGCCAGGACCGGAAGCAATTAAACAACTTTTTTATGAAAATATACTTGGGCGCCGACCATGGCGGATTCAAACTGAAGGAAGAGATCAAGATTTGGCTTAAGGAATGGAACCTGGAGTTTGAAGACATGGGGGCCTTGAAATTCGACTCCGAAGACGACTATCCGGATTATGCCTGGCCGGTCGCGGTTAAGGTCGGATCCAACCCAAAGACGTTGGGCATCCTGCTTTGCCGTTCCGGGCAAGGGGAATCGATCGTTGCCAACAAGGCCAGGGGCGCCCGGGCCGCTCTCGCTTGGAACGAGCATTCCGCCCACGCCGCCCGCAACGATGACGATGCGAATATCCTTTGCCTGCCGGCCGATTACGTGACCCTCAATAACGCTAAGGCCATTGTTCACACTTTCCTCTACACGCCATTCGATTCTCAGGAAGAGCGGTTCGTCAGAAGGGTCAATAAGGTCAAGAAGATAGACGTAAATCTATAGAGATGTATAAGGTAAACAGCCGACTCCCCATACCAAAGATCGAGGCTGCGCACGCTTGCCACCGGTTTTGCTGGCATAGCGTTTTGGGTTATGTTTTTCTGGTAACCGCTTTTGCCGCGGTCGTGGGCGTGGTCTGTTATTTATCTCTTTAAACACATGGCCCAGATCGTCCCAGCCATCCTAACGAACGACCAATCGGATTTCCGGCACAAATACTCGATGCTGTTCGGCTTGAGCCATTTCTTCGGGAAACTTCATGTGGATTTTGCGGATGGCGAATTCGTTCCGGCCAAAACGATCCGGCCCGCCGATCTCGGGCATTTTTTGAAAACGGCACCTTTTGAACTGACTGCGCATATGATGACGGAGACCCCGGGCTTCTACCTGAAGGAGATCAAGGCCGCCGGTTTCCGATCCGTGATTTTTCATTTCGAATCCATGGATTCGCTGGCTACCGAAGCGTTTATTTCCGGGGCCTCACAGATCGGCTTGTCTGTCGGAATCGCGATCAACCCCGAAACCCCGTTGCCGAAGGCGGCGCGTTACCTCAGAAATCTGAACCTGATCCAATTGATGGGGGTGCACCCAGGCCGGCAGGGCCGGACGTTCATCCCGGAGACTGTAGATCGGATCCGGGAAATTAAGCGTCTCACCAAACACGCGGTTGTGGCTGTCGATGGCGGCATCACCCCCACAAACGCCAGGGATTGCGCGAGAGCGGGAGCGGACCAGATCATCGTGGGGTCGGCGATTTTGAAAGCGAATAATCCAAAACTTGCTTTGGAACTGTTGACCGCGGAGGCAAGATGAATCCCTTAAGCTTAAAGCAGGTGGAGGACAAAGCCAACGAAATCCGGCAGGATGTGATCCGGATGCTTCTGCATGCCAAATCGGGGCATTCCGCCGGTTCGCTCGGGATGGCGGACGTGTTTGCCGCCTTGTACTTCGGAGGCGTCATGAAGTACGACCCGAAACATCCGGCTGACCCGTCGCGCGACCGTTTTGTTCTTTCGGCCGGACACATCTGCCCGGTTCTTTACGCGACTCTGGCCCACGCCGGCTTTTTCCCTCACTCGGAGCTGTCGACATTGCGGAAGCTCGGCTCGCGGCTCCAGGGCCATCCGCATAATCTGGCGTTGCCTGGGGTAGAGAATTCTTCGGGTCCTCTTGGCCAGGGCGTGTCACAGGCCGTGGGCATGGCTTATTGCGGAAAGCATATCGACCGCAGGAATTTTACGGTATATTGCGTAACAAGCGACGGCGAGCAGCAGGAAGGCCAGGTTTGGGAAGCCGCGATGTTCGCCGGAAAGAACAGGCTCGATAATTTGATTTTCCTGCTCGACTCCAATAATATTCAGATAGACGGGCACGTCTCGGACGTGATGCCGATCGAGCCGATCATGGCGAAATATCAGGCGTTCGGATGGATGGTCCAGGAAATCGACGGGAACGATGCAGCGGCGATAATCAAGGCCGCGGCTGCGGCGAAGGAAGTGCGGATGAAGCCTTCGCTGATTATTTGCAAGACCGTTCCCGGAAAAGGGGTCGATTTCATGGAATACAGGCCGGAATGGCACGGCAACCCTCCGAATTTGGAACAGGCAAAGACAGCCCTGAAAGAATTAAGAACTCTGGGAGGGAAGATAAGGAGCGAACATGAGTAGGAATATGGAACACGGCATGATGCCGGATCAGGATGTTTACGAGATGGGCAGCAGGGAAGACGTCAGGAAAGAGCTGGAAGCGGAGATAGAGCAGCTTAAGGGCCAGCTGATCGGCCTGCAAAACAGCCCATTCAAGGAGAAGGAGATCAAAAATAAGATCGCGTTCTTGGAGGAGCAGCGCAATCTGCTCAGCCTCAACGGCAAAGAAGACCAAAAGGCAGCCTAAATTATGGAAACAGAACGGCAACAGTTCTCAGGAGCCGAGTCCGAGCTGAGCTCGCTTAAGGCCATGCTCAACGAAGTCCTTTATCGCGCCAATATGGCGATGCACGAAGAAAAGGATGATGAAGCCGAGAAGCTTCTGGGCGAAGGCGAGCGGATCAGGATGCGAATACGCGAACTTGACCCGAGTTATATCCAGGAAGAGGCCGACCGGCTAAATCGGGAACTGCATGAGCAAAATCAAAGGAACAACTAAAACAAACCGCGCAAGATTGCCGGCTTTTATCGATATGGAAAGCCCGGCCGAGAAAGCCATCCGCGATGGGTTCGGGGACGGGCTTTTGCTTTTGGGCAAAACCAACCCTGACGTGGTGGCTCTTTCCTGCGACCTGTCCGAGTCGACCAGAAATCAGGAATTCGCCAAAGCGTATCCGGACAGATTCGTGGAAGCGGGAGTGGCGGAACAAAACATGATAGGGCTGGCCGCAGGTCTGGCGCATGAAGGCAAAATCCCTTTTTGCTCGTCGTATGCCGTTTTTTCTCCCGGCCGTTCCTGGGACCAGATCCGGGTTTCGGTCTGTTATTCGGACAATAACGTCAAAATAGCGGGCCATCATGCCGGGCTTTCCGCGGCAGCGGACGGTGCGACACACCAGGCGCTCGAGGATATCGCGATGATGCGGGTCCTGCCGAATATGACCGTATTGGCGCCCTGCGACGCCATGGAGGCCAGGAAAGCCGTTTTGGCCGCGGCGAAACTCCGCGGTCCGGTTTACATCCGGCTGATGCGCGAGAAAACCCCGGTGTTCACCACGGAAAGCGCGCCTTTCGGGATCGGGCAGGCGCAGGTCTATCGCAAGGGTTCCGACCTGACCATCGGGGCGATCGGTCCCCAGGTCTATTACGCCCTCAAGGCGGCGGAACGTCTGTCCGCGGAGGGAATCGAGGCTGAAGTGATAAACTTCGCTTCCCTGAAGCCTCTGGATACGGAGACCTTGTTTAAATCGGCGGCGAAAACCAGACGGATCGTCACCGCAGAAGAGCATCAGCTGTCCGGCGGTCTGGGCTCGGCGATCGCGGAAGCCTTATGCCAGAAGATCCCCACGGTCCAGGAATTCGTGGCCATGAAGGGACGTTTCGGCGAATCAGGAGACTACGGAGAGCTCCAACATAAATGGGAACTGGACGCGGAGGCGATCTTCCGGGCGGCTAAAAAAATCCTAAAACGCAAGATTATATGAAGAAGATTATCCTGCTGGGCGCCTTCTCAGTCGCGCTCCTTTGGGCGAATCTTGCTCAGGCTGCGCCGGCGAGGCTCAGCCAGTTCGGTTATGCGGACGTCTATTTCCGAAATACTTCGGGAGAGGCCAACTATATTCCCGAGGTGTCGCCTTTCAGCAATTTTTTCTATCTTGACTCGTCCAACGTGTTTCAGCCGGGGCTGACCGATAACCAAAGGCAGCAGAAGATTACGGACATCATCAGCCAGGCCCGCGGCCGTGGCCAAAAGGTCCTGCTCAACTTGAGCTATTATTTTTTGGTGCCAGATTCTTCCTTTAAGACCAGGCCGGCTTTCCGGCTCGCGGACTGTTTTGCGAATGGAGCGTCCTGTTCCCGTTGGCAGGCGGACGCCCCTCTCTATAAATCACTGCAGGCCGACATCCTCGCGTTCCAGGTCTCGGATCGCCCGAACTATTATCTGGTCAGGCTTGCCGACCAGCGGCAGATTATCGAGAAGATCCATGCGGCCATTCCGGGGACGCCGGTCATGAACAGCTACGTGCTGGATGGCAGGCTCGATGCCGACAGGAAGTGCGCGGTCACGGATTTCTATAACGATGTCCCGCTCCAGTGGTA
>JBLMZV010000029.1:0-36324 GCA_050259015.1 Candidatus Saccharimonadota bacterium | reverse complement strand
TTGGCGTAAATCCCCTGGTCATGGGGAGACGCAGGGTCGTCGGGCGACGGCGGCTTCGGGGCAACGGGTTCGGCGACTGCCGCGACCGCGCTTATCTTCCCCTGCATAACGAGGATAATCCTGTCCGGGACTCCTCCGACCTTCAGGGCAATCAGCCCGTCGGCGGTGGTGTCGAAAGACTTCGTCTCCGCGGCCTGGATCGCCGTGAGGATGACTTCCTCCGAGAGTCCGGCCTTGACCATCTTGATGACGTGATCGTTGTTCATTCCCGGATCGATTTTTGCCGCGGGCGCCGGTGACGGCTTTCTTGCCGTCTTTCTGGCTTGCGCCTGGGCGAAGGTCATGGATGCGGACAGTAGGATAGCGACGGACAGCCCTACGACGAACAGTTTGTGTCGCATGGAGGGCCCCTCCTTGGGCTTGTTGACGTGCGTTTGTCCTGTGCCTTATTCTCTAATGATTGCTCCCCCAAGTCAAGTGGCAAGGAAAAACAAAAACCCCGCCTGAAAGGCGGGGTTTTTAAGAGCGCTATGTTTAAATCTTTACCTTGATGCCCGGGCCCATGGTGGCGTGCACCGTCACTGATTCCAGGAATTCCTTTTTCACTGCCGCCGGGCGGGAGTTGCTCAAGGCATCCATGAAGGCCTTGAAGTTGGCCATGATCTGATCGTCCGAAAAATCCGCTTTGCCGATGATCATATGGACGTTGCCGGAATCGTCGTTCTTAAATTCCATCTTGCCGCCGGCGAATTCCTTGACGGCCTTCGAGATATCCGGAGTGACAGTGCCGGATTTCGGGTTCGGCATAAGTCCTCTCGGTCCGAGAAGCTTGGCGATCACCGCCAGCTTGGGCATCATCGAGGGTTCGGCGATGGCGATGTCGAAATCCATCTTTTCCGTTTCTTTGATCTTCTTGATCAGGTCTTCGCCGCCGACTACGGTCGCGCCGGCGTCCTGCGCTTCCTTTTCCTTGCCGGAAGAGACGAACGCGGCAATGCGCTTGGTTTTGCCCGTGCCATGAGGCAGGCTTACCGTGCCGCGGACGGCCTGGTCGGTCTTCTTGGGATCGATGCCCAAGCGGACGTGGACTTCGATGTTGCCCTTAAACTTGGTGGTTGCCGTCTTCTTGGCCAAAGCGATCGCTTCCGCGGTCTCGTAGATCTTGGTCGCGTCGATTTCTTTCTTGGCGTTGTCGATTCTCTTGCCCATGATAGTCTCCTTAGTGGTTCCGTCGTTCCGCTGTTTAAGCGGGACTCCCACGATTAATTGACTTGGATTAAACCTGATTCTCTTTCCTGATGCGGTTCCAGTGGTAGAGATAAAGCGGAAGTCCGATGATGATCTGCGCGATGGCCGTGGAGGCCTGGCGCTGCTTGTCTGCGACACGCTGTTCTTCGCAGCGCGCCTTTTCGGCTGCCTGCTGTTCCGCTGTGGGTTCCGTTCCCGTCTTTTCCACCGGCGCTATGGAGTAGGCGCAGTATGACGAGTCGGCTTTCGTGAAGACGTAGGTCCGGAGACCCAGATCCACGAGGCTGACGCCGCCGATTATGACGAGGACGAGTCCGATGATCGCGAACAGATAAAGGAACACTTTCCGAACCGTCAGGTTGAGCGACATATGATTTTTGGTAAGAGTTTGTTTAAGCTTACTCGATCTCGATGCCCATGGAACGGGCGGTGCCGGCCACGATCTTTTCGGCCGCTTCCACGTCGTTGGCGTTCAGGTCGGGCATCTTCTGTTCGGCGATCGCCCGGAGCTGCGCTTTGCTGATCTTGCCGATCTTGTTCAGGAGCGGGTTGCCGGAGCCTTTATCCGCGCCTATTGCCTTGCGAAGCAGGACGGACGCCGGCGGGGTCTTCAGAATAAATGAAAACGAGCGGTCTTCATAAATCGTGATCTCAGCCGGGATGATGGTGTCGCCCATCGGGGCCGTCTTTTCGTTGAAATCCTTGGTGAACTGGGCGATGTTGATGCCGTGGGGACCGAGGGCTGTGCCTACTGGCGGCGCCGGGGTGGCCTTGCCCGCCGGAAGCTGCAGCTTGACTATGGTCTTGATTTTCTTAGCCATATTTGGTGGTGGGAGTTAATTGCTTGAGGTTATATCTTCCGGCCAGGTCAGAAGCGAACCGGGTCGGAAGGCTGACAGGTTATTTGGTCGAGGTCTCGGTGGAGATGAATTTCTTGATGTCATTGACCGTGCTCATAAACTGGGCCGGGAAAATGATGGTCGAATTCTTCTCGATCGAGATTTCGGACATGGTCTGGAGGTTCCTGAGCTGCAGGGCGATCGGGTGGGCGGCAATGACGTCCGCGGCTTCCGACAGTTTCTGGGCGGACAGGAATTCGCCTTCCGCGGCGATGATCTTGGCCCGCTTTTCGCGTTCGGCTTCCGCCTGCTTGGCCATGGCGCGCTGCATGTTCTCAGGCAGCTCTATGTCCTTGATTTCGACGACCGAGACCATCACGCCCCACGGTTCGGTGTGGGTGTCCAGGACTTTGCGGATTTCGGCGTTGATGGTGTCGCGTTCGGAAAGGATCTCATCGAGTTGGAACCGGCCTACGATATTGCGGACCGTGGTCTGGGCGATCTGGTTGATGGCGTTCATCACGTTTTCGATGGCGACGATGCTCTTTATCGGGTCCACGACCTTATAGTAGGCCACGGCGGAGACGTCGACCGAGACGTTGTCTTTGGTGATGATTTTCTGCGGCTGGATCGGCAGGGTGATCGTGCGTAGGTCGACGTGTTTCATCCATTCGAAATAAGGGATGATCCAGTTGAGCCCGGGATTCTTGATGCCCATGATCTTGCCGAACCGGAACACTACCCCGCTCTCATACTGCCTGACGACTTTAAGTCCGGGCAAAACGATGAACAGGAAGACCAGAACCAGCACGACGATAATCGGCATATGTTTGACGATTAATTAGACTATATTTTTTTGATCTGCAAAAAGTCGAGTTCGAGCGGAGTCTCGCGGCCGAAGATCGAAACCAGGACCTTGATCTTGCCTTTTGCTTCATCGATTTCGCCCACCTTGCCTTCGTAATCCTTGAAAGGTCCGTCCATTATGCGGACGAGGTCGTTCTCCTTCACGTCGATCTTATACTTCGGCTCCTCGACGCCCATGCGTTTTTGCAGCGAAGTGATTTCCAGGTCGGAAATCGGGGTCGGAATGGTGCCGGATCCCACGAACCCGGTGACGTTGGGGGTGTTCCGGACCACATACCAGGAATCGTCGGTCACGATCATCTCCACCAGAACGTATCCGGGGAAGATCTTTTCCTCGAGCGTCATGCGCTTGCCGTCCTTGATCTTGATTTTCTTCTCCTTGGGCACCAAGACGTTGAAGATCTTGTCTTCCATGCCCATGGATTCGATGCGCTGGTGCAGGTTGAAGGCTACGCTGTCTTCGTACCCGGAATAGGTGTGGAGCACGTACCAGTGTTTTTCTCCGGTGACTTGTTGTCTGGCCATATGTTGGAAATAATAGAAATTAAGGCTATCGGTTGATCAAAAATTCGAATCCCTTGGTCAGGCCGTAGTCGATGACGCCTAAGAAAAGGGCGACGCCGAGAGACAGGCCGATGACGGCGAAAGTGATCTTGAGGGTCTCCGAACGGGACGGCCAGACCACTTTCTTAAGCTCCGACTGGACTTCCTTGAGGAATTGGATGGGGTTGGGCATTTAGGTAAATTAGATTTAGCTCTTTTTTAAAAGGCCCGCGGGCCTTTATTTAAGACTATTGTAGGACAAATCCGGGAATTTGGCAAGTGCCAAACCCCCGGTTATAAGCCCACTTCCCGGAAGACCGGAGCCCCGCCGCCGATCCGGTTGATGATGACCGGTCCGTGGCAGACCGTGATCTGCTTGGGGGTGCCGTCGGTGTAATCGATGGTGGCGCAGTTCTTTATGGTTTCCGTGGATTTGAGCGACTGCGAAGCCAGGGTCACGTCAAAACTTATGACCCAGTTGGTGGAGGTATCGAGCGTCCCGGCGGCGGCGAACGTTATGTCCGCGCCGGAGCGGCTGAAGGAAATGGGGTTTGTGCCGCCGGGCTTGGCCAGCCGCGCGTTGCGGGGGTTGACCAGGTTGGCTTCGAGATGGTCGGTCACCCTCGTGATGTCAGCGGCCGCTGTTCCCCGGTTGCTCAGAAGGATCTGATAAGTCAGCGTGTCGCCGCTGCGGATCAGGCTCGAAGAAGTATAAGGCGATGTCCTGCCGGTCGTGACCTCCGTGATGCTTACCAGCTTCTTTTTGGATTGGCTCAGGTCCGATACGCAGGGGGCATTGACCGCCGAAACCGCGTTGGAGTCGGCGGTAAGAGACGGCGAATCGAGATAGGCCTGGATTTTGTAGGTGTAACCCTGGCCGGCTGGCGGCGAATCGGTGTAAGACACGGTATTGGCCGGCAGTGTGGCTATCGTCTGGAAACTCCCGCCGCCGGTGGCCCGGAGCACGCGAAATCCCGTTTCGTTGCCGGAGTTATCCTGCCAGCTGAGCCTGATTCTCGAGCAGGTCGAATTATCGGCCGGATGCAGAGTCGGCGGATTCAGGGTCACTCCCCCGCTGACCGTAAACGGGATGCTTAGGGAGTTGCCGAAATAGACGTCGCTTGCGGGCGCTGCGCCGCAAACAGAGCCGTTGGGCTTGAGGTAGTCGGCTCCGGCGCGGTGGACCATCTGGAAGCTGAGCGTATAATTCCCGTCGGTGTTCGGCGCGGTGAGGCTGAACACCTTATCCTGCTGATCGCCGGGCACCATGGCCGGCGAGATATGGCCGTAGCTCGGGGTTAAGACGTAGCTTGAAGTCTGGAGAAGCTGGTAGTAGGACCCGTGATACCACCAGGTGTCGCCGGAGTTGCGGGCGCTGATCGTGAACTGGTAGGTCTGGCCCTGCAAAAGCGTGGCCGGCAGCCCGCTGACCTGGGTGACTGTGGCGTTATCGTTGCAGCCGGAAATAATCAGGGAATAATTGATGTTATATGTTATCGTCCCCTGGTTATTAAGGGATTGCGTGACCGAGGGCGTGACGGTCGGGCCGTTGTAGCCGGACAGCGTGGGGACGCTGATCGTGTACCCGGGCGGGCTGACCGGCGCGTTTTGGTAGACGGAACCGGTTCCGGACCCGGAATAATTATTCGGGCCGGAAATGACCCAGGAAGTCGGAACGTTGGAATTGACCACAATCGTCCCGAAGTAATGAGGGACCACGACCGGTTCGTAGCGAATGTTGTAAGTGATCGTGCCTCCCTCGGTCAGCGTCTGGGAAAGCGCAGGGCTTACGGACGGCGACTGATAGCCGGAAAGGTTGGGCACGCTGATGAAGTAATCGGAAGGGCTGGGGGCCGCGGTGTAACTGCCGGAAGTGCCGCTGCCGGAGAAGTTGTTTGGTCCCGAGATGACCCAGGAAGTCGGGACGTTGGAAAAGACGCGGATGGTGCCGGAAGCGGGTTGGTGGCGCACCACTCTTACGAGAAAGGTGACGAACCTAAGGTTCTCGAAACAGCCCGGCATGGTGCCTAAAGACGCGCCGCCCGTGACCACACCATCGGAGAATGACCCGAGCAAAACCGGACCCCGGCCGTAGACTAAGGCCGACCCGGAAACGTATTCCAGATAATCGGTCGGCGCCAGGTTCACGTTGACGTTGCCGCCTTTTCCGCCGCTGTATACCGCCGCGGCATTGTCCGCCCAGGCGCTGGCCGTGATAGTCTGGCTGCCCTGGCCGCCCGGAACGTTCGCGGAAACCCGGACGTTGTAAGCGACATTTTCCGGATAGTTGATGACCCCGTTATGCACGTATAAGCGGACCTTGAGGACGTCTCCCGGGTTGGCGGAGAGGGACCCGCCGCTGACATAATCCCCGCTGGCCTGATTCTTTACCGCCAGCAGCGGATAATCGGTGCAGTCCGCACCGTTGGTCTGGATCGGCCAACGGTTGAGGATGGGGGCGCCCCGCGGCGGCGTCGGCAAACAGACCGTCTGGGCGCTGGTCTGTCTGGACCAGCCAAAGACGGCGATCGCGGCTGTAATTACGGCAAGCAGCAGATAACGTTTGCGCATAATCCGGGGTTAAAATTAACCCGGGATTGTAGCAGAAGGCGTATTGCTTTGTCAAGGCTTAAGGGGTTCGGGTCCAAAAAAACCAGGCCTTAACCTGGTTTAAAGAGTCTTTAGGATATACGCCGGGACCGAGTCTTCGTCCCGGTAACGCCTGAATTGTTCTTCGGGGATTTCGGACAGGGCCCGGATGGTTCCCCGACAGCCCGCCTCGCCGCAATTGCACCGCATCTTCCAGATGTCGTCCGCGCCGATCTGGGTCGAATAGTCGAATGTCACCTCTTCGCCTTCCCGGATATCCCTTCTCGCGACAAGCCAAAGCTTTCCCGATATCTTGGCAAGGCGGGAGTTCGGGGCGCAGGAATGGTTGACGTATTCAGCAAAGCCGTCTGACACGAGGTAAGTCTCCGGTCCGAACCGGTAGGCGTTGTCTATGACCCGCTTGGGCATTTTCAAAAGCCGCCGCCAATGGATTTTCTTGCCAGTGATGGCGGCGATCGGTTTTCCTGTCCTGATGTTGCGCAAAGAGAAAACGCCTAAACCGTTTCTCGCCGGTCGTATGGCAAGCTTGGAGGCGGCGTCTTCGGATTTTTTATGATTCAATTGATCTCGATCCTGTCCACTTCGAACCTGTCGTTTTCGTAAGGATTCTTGGCGGTATAGACGGTGATGTCCTTGCCGGCGCTTATGTCGGAAGCGTTAGCCGCTTCGAAGTCCGGACTGTCTTTTGAAATCCGGCGGAACACCTTAGTCTCCGATGTCACGAGAGCCGTCTTGTCGTAGAACTTCAGCTCGTTGCCTTTTTTGCCGGTAATCACCTGGCCGGCTGTAAAGACGATTCCTTCCGGCGCCGCGGTCTTGACCTGGCCGGACAGCGAATAGGTCTTGATGTCCACGTTCTTGACGTCGCTGTAGAATTGCGGCGTCGGGTTCAGGAAGGCGTTAAGTCTGACGATAGCGAACCAAACGACTCCGATGACGATCAGGGCTCCGGCAATCGCCAGTATGCCCAGCCGGGTGCCGGGGTTATTAGATGTCCAGGTTTTTGACGGTTTTAGCATGTGTTTGAATGAAGCTCTTGCGGGCGCTGACCTCATCTCCCATCAGCGTCTCGAAGATTTTATTGGCCTTTTCCGCGTCCGTGACGCTTACCTGCAGCATCACCCGCGTTTCGGGGTTCATGGTGGTTTCCCAAAGCTGTCCCGGATTCATTTCGCCAAGACCCTTGTACCGCTGGACGGTGACGCCCTTGATGTTCACTTCCCCGCTCTGTTCCGGGGCGGACTGATCCACTTCGGCTAAAATTTCGGTGACCTCTTCCTGTTGCTTGCTTTTGCTTTTGGCGGCTTTCTTGTCCTGCGCATCCTTCACCAGCCGTTCGATCAGCTTATTGCGCTCTTCTTCCGAAAAAGCCCATTGCGCGTTCTTGCCGTAAGATACCCGGAACAGCGGCGGCTGCGCGATGTAGAGATAGCCTTTCGTGATGATGTCCGGGAAATGGCGGTAGAAGAAGGTCAACAGCAGGGTGCGGATGTGCGCGCCGTCCACGTCGGCATCGGTCATGATGATTATCCGGTGATAGCGGAGGTTTCCGATATTGAACTGGTCGCCGATGCCGGTGCCCATCGCGATCACCAGGTTCTTGATTTCCTGGGAGGCCAGCATCTTGTCCAGCCTGGCGCGTTCCACATTCAGGATCTTCCCGCGCAAAGGCAGTATGGCCTGGAACCGCCGGTCGCGGCCCTGCTTGGCCGAGCCGCCGGCGGAGTCTCCCTCAACGATGTAGATCTCCGAAAGGGCCGGATCGGATTCCGAACAGTCAGCGAGCTTGCCGGGCAAAGCGAGGCCCTCAAGCACGCCCTTGCGGATGACCGCGTCACGGGCCGCCCTGGCTGCCATGCGGGCCTTCGCGGCCAGCATGACCTTTTCCAGGATTTTCGCCGCGTCGCCCGGGTGTTCCTCGAGCCAGAATTCCAAACCCTGGCCGACCACATCCTCCACGATGCCGCGGACTTCCGCGTTGCCGAGTTTGCTCTTGGTCTGCCCTTCGAATTGGGTCATGTCCGACGGCAGCTTCACCGAAATGATCGCGGTCAGGCCTTCACGCATGTCCTCGCCCGTCAGTTTGTCGGACTCCTTGATGTAGCCGTTCTTGACCCCATAGTTGTTCAAGGACCGGGTAAGCGCCGACCGGAAGCCCGTGAGGTGCATGCCGCCTTCCACGGTGTGGATGTTGTTGGCGAAGGTCATGACCGTCTCGCTGAACTCGTCCGTATACTGGATGGCGCATTCGACCAGGATCTCTCCGACTGTCTTGGTCATGTAGATCGGCTGGGTCTTCACGGTCTTGTTCCGGTTCATGTGCTTGATATACGACAGCAAACCGCCCTCGAAGTAGTACTGGTAGTGGAAACCGGCGCGTTCATCCGTGATGATGAGATGCACGCCCTTGGTCAGGTAGGCCTGCTGGCGGTAGTGATCGAGCACGTGGTCCATGTCGAATTCCGTGACGGAAAAGATGTCCTTGTCCGGCTTGAATGTCGTCTTGGTGCCGTGCTTGTATGGGTCGCCTGAAGGGATGCTGCCTATCGGTTTGACCTTGCCCATCGGTTTGCCGCGTTTGTATTCCTGCGCGTAGATCTTGCCGTCGCGCCGGACTTCCGCCCGCATATACTCCGACAGGGCGTTCACGACTGCCGCGCCGACGCCGTGCAGGCCGCCGGAAACCTTGTAGCCGGATCCTTCTCCTCCGAATTTGCCTCCGGCATGCAAAACGGTAAGCACGGTCTCGAGGGCGGACTTCTTTGTCTGCTTGTGGATGTCCACCGGGATGCCGCGGCCGTCGTCGGTGACGGATACGGAATTGTCGGCGTGGATCACAAGATCCACTTTGGTGGCGTGGCCGGCCATGGCTTCGTCGATGGAGTTGTCCATGATCTCCTTGATCATGTGGTGCAGCCCCTCCTTCGCCGTGTTCCCGATGTACATGCCCGGGCGCTTCCGGACCGGCTCCAAACCTTCGAGTACCGTGATCTGCTCGGCTGTATATCCCTTCTCTTTTTTGTTCTGTTCGTCTTGTTTGGCCATATTACTCCCTGATGGTTAGGTTAAACGTTTGGATCAAATCGTTCAGTATTTTTTGATGGACCTCGTCGACTTCCCTGTCCGTCAAAGTCCGGTCATCAGCCTGATAAACCAGGCGGAACGTCAGGCTCTTCTTGTTCGGCGGGATCTTGTTCCCCTCGTAAACGTCAAGGAGCTTGGCGCCCTTCAGGAGCGGCTGGCGGCTGTCTGCGATCCGCGTACCGATTTCTCCCCAGGTTACCCTGCTGTCGATCAATACGGATACATCCAGGTCTTTAGCCGGGAACCTGCTGGGACTTAAGTACGTGGCCTCCCGGGCCTTGGCCCACAGATCATCGAATTTCAGATGCGCGGCCGCCCAATCCAGATCGGGTTCGTGTTTGACGGTCACATATCCGATCTTTTTGCCGTCGATCTCTATCCTGGCGCTGTCGGCGTTGTCCTGAACGACGGATGCGTTCACGCGCAGCCTGCCCGCAAGCGCCAACAGGGCGCCCACTACGGCTTCATAAGCCGGCTGGTCTTTTTTCTCGAAGGCCGAAAGGCAAAGATAGGTTTCCTCGGCGATTTTTCCGGACTGCTGCCAGTAGACGTTGCCGATATCGAAATATCTGCCGTTATCCCGGTAGCGGCTGTTGTATTCAGCCGACTTGCGGTCATTTATGAGAAGGTTGGTCCGCAGATACTGCTGGTCGAGGCTTAAAGGATTGGCCACCTCCACTGCCGACCCTTTGTCCACGCCCCAGGACTCCAGGTCCCGGCCGGACACGAAAGAATACGTGTATATTTCCGAAAAGTCCAGTCCTGAAAGCAGTTCGGCCGTTTTTTGCCGTCTAAGCACGGAGGCATCCGTGAGCTCGCCGCTGGGAGACATTTTGATTGGCGTCGGCGCGATGTTGTTCAGGCCGATGAAGCGCCCCGCTTCCTCCGCCAGGTCTTGCCAGATCGAAACGTCCGGCCTCCAGGGAGGAACCGCGGCGGAAAGCGTCTTGCCGGAACCGCCGATCTTGAATCCGAATTTGGTGAGGATCTTTTTCAGTTCCGCGGCCGAAACCTCGAGTCCGAGCAGGCCCGAAACCTGATCGGCATTGAATTTTATGGATGTCTTCGGAGGCGCGGTTATGCCCGCTTCGGCGAATTCGGTCAACCGCCCCTGGGCGTGTTCGATAAACAGCGCAATCGCAAGCGAGAGGGCGTCATCGATGAACGGGAGAGGCAGGCCTTTCTCGAACCTGGCCGAGGCGTCGGTCCGCAGGCCCAGATTTCTGCTGGTTCTCCGGATGGAAACACTGTTGAAGTTGGCGGCCTCGAGGATTATCTCCGAGGTCTTGTCCGAAACGGCGCTCTCGTTGCCTCCGATAATGCCTGCCACCGCCAGCGCCTTGCTGTCGTCAGCGATAATCAAAGCGTCTTTGGGAAGCGGGCGGCTTGCGCCGTCCAACGTCGTCATTTTCTCGCCCGGCGCGGCGCGGCGGGCGGTGATCTTGCCGTCCACTTTTGAGGCGTCAAACGCATGCAGCGGCTGGCCGGTCTCGAGCATGACGTAGTTCGTGATATCCACGATGTTGCTGATAGGCCTCAAGCCCGAGGCCTTCAGTCTTTTCTGGATGTATTCCGGGGATTGTCCCGGGGTGACCGAAAGCTTGGCCGCCGCGTAGCGCGGACAGAGGTCCTTGGCGGATATCGCCACCTTTAGGCTTTTGGCCTTGGCGCTGATTCGCGCTCCCGGTTTGATGTTCAGGCGGCTTCCGGTAAGCGCAGCGATTTCCCTGGCCACGCCCCGGTAACCGGTAAGGTCCGGACGATTGGCGGGTGCCGAGATATCGAAAATAGTTTCGGCCGAAGCGCCGAAAGCGGCTCCCAGTTTAAGCTTGCCGTCGAGTATCAAAATGCCGCTACCGTCATCGGACACGCCCAGTTCCTTGCCGGAACAGATCATGCCCTGCGACTCGATGCCGCGGATCGTGGCCTTGGAGAGGGTGAAGGGTTTCTGCTCGGGGTCGTGCTGGTCGTGCGGAATCAAGGCGCCCGGAAGCGCCAACGGCACCACTGCGCCTGCTTCGAAATTCCAGGCCCCGCAGACCACCGGAGCTATCGTCCGCTTGCCGTCCGTCAGTTCCACCACGCGCAGGCGGTCGGCGTTGGGGTGCTTTTCCGCCTTCAGGACTTTGGCCACGATGATGTTCTCGAAACGCGGCCCGTCTTCGATCTCGGTCTCGAACGCATGGGACGACAAAATCTCCGCCAGTTTTTCGGGCGTTTCGCTGCTGCCTGCTAAGTCTTTGAGCCATTCGGCTGAAAATTTCATACGGTTGGTTTAATCGTCTTAAAAAGAATGAATCTCGGAAGCCTGGTCGCGTACTCCAGTTCCGGGCGGTGCCTCAGAAATTCTTCCGGCAGATCGTGGGGTTCGCGGATTTCGGCGATTGTGAGGCCGTTGTCCCGGAATTTCCGGGAGTATTCCTCCAGAGTCCGGTGGTAATGGGTCAGATGTTCGCCGACCTGGCTTTCGAAACGCCGGTTGCTTGGCTGGTCGAAGTAATCCGACGCTTCCCCCACCACCCTGCCGCCGGCAATCTTTGACCACAAGCCCCGCTTAAGCTTCATGACCGGCTGGTTAAAACAGGGATGCAAAATCGAGATCACGAGCTGTCCCCCGTCTTTGAGAATGCGTCTGGATTCGGAAAGGAACGTGTCCACCTGGACCAGGTGCATCAGGACCATGCTGCAGAGGACGAAATCGAAACTTGCATCCGGGAACGGCAGGGGCTTAAGCAGGTCGATCTGGCGGAAATCCCGGCCGGGGTAACGCGCGATGGCTGCATCGATCATGGCTTTGGAGCCGTCGATACCGATCATCGCCGCCCCCTCTTCGGAAAGCATGTCCGTCAGGTAGCCGTTGCCGCAGCCGGCATCGAGTCCGTGCAGGTTCTCCACGGTATCAAGAAGGTCGGTCAGGGAATTCTCGAACAATACGGTCCGCAGGGTGCCGTCGGTAGCCACCTTTTTGTCCCACCGTCCGGCGACCTCATCCCAAAGCTGCAGGTCGTCGTTCATCTATTTGACCTCGATCGTGCCCTTGAGCGCGGGATTCAGGTCGTCGTGGTAGCGGAAGGTGCCGGTGGCGTCGAATCGGAAGGTGTAAGTCTGGTTCTGGTTGAGTACAGGAGAAACCAGGCCCGGCATGCCGGTGTGCCCGGGGTGAGGATCAGACGCGATCTGGTGCTTCATCACGTCGTCGTTCAGCCAAATGATGGTATCACCCTTGTTGATCGAGATGGTGGCCGGATTGAACGAAGTCGCCTGGACATGAACGCTGTAGGACTGGGGGTTGGTGGCGGCGGAAGGAGTCTGCGGTCCGAGCTTTTGCAGGGTGGTCGGAGTGGGCTCGTGCAGGCCGTAGGTGGCGGTGTCCTTGCTGATCTGCTCTTTTCTGGCCGCAGTCATCTTCAATCCCGGCGTCAGCGGGTCGTAGCTGTTGGCGATCTGGGAACCGTCATTGTAGTCGTTTTTGATCGCCACTTCCCGCTTGTCGTAGTACTTGATGGTCGGGTCGGTCTTGTAGACATGGACTTCGTCGCCGTCGGCCAGTCCGTCGCTGTCGGTATCGTCCGCGTTCGGATTGGAACTGGCGTGAAATTCGTCGATATTGCTCAAGCCGTCCTTATCGGGGTCGGCCTTGTCTCCGCACTTGGCCGCGTCGGCACAGGTCTCGCTCCCGAAATTCTTCAGCAGCCAGACTTTCGGCAGTGTTGTTTCCGCCTGTTCCTGGTTCGCGTCCTTGTCTTTGCCGCCAAGGAGCAGATAGGCGGCGATTCCCAAGCCGATAAGGACAACGATGCCGATGATGATGTAGAGGATCTTGCCGCCGAAGCGGTGTTCCGGCTCAATCGGAAGCATCCCGTTATCGATCGGGCCTTCTGGCTCGGATTGCGGCGCCTGCCGCTGCATGAACGGCGGAATGGGGCCGGGGCCGGATGGAGCCTGCGCCGGGACGACCGGAGGAGTAGCGGACATGGAAGGCGTCTGGGTGGCGCGGGGCTCGAAAGCCGAGGGTGAACTTAAGGGGCCGCTGCCTTTCGGCATCACCTGATAGGACAGGTCCTGCGGTGCTTTTGATTGGTCGAGATTATTCGGATCCATTTTGTTTGGATTTAATGGTTAAAATTGATTGAGAAGGCGTTGGTCGTTCTGGTAAAGCAGGCGGATGTCCGGGATGTTGTACTTCAGCATGGCTACGCGGGAAACGCCGATGCCGAAGGCGAACCCCGAGTACTTATTCTTGGGATAGCCCGCGAATTCGAAAACCTTCGGATGGATCATTCCCGCTCCGAGCATCTCCAGCCAGCCGGTGTGGCAGACAGAGCAACCTTTTTTGTTGCAGAAGATGCATCCCATCAGCAGTTCCAGGCTCGGTTCAGTGAACGGAAAGTAGGACGAACGGTACATGATGTCGACGTTTTCGCCGAACAGTCGTTTGAACAGGCGGTCCAAGGTCCACTTGAGGTTGGCCAGGGTGATGTCCTCGCCCACCAGCATGCCTTCCGTATAATCGTAGGTGTGCTCGTGCCGGGCGTCGGTGGCCTCGTGGCGGAAAACTCTCCCGGACGAGATCATCGCAAAGGGCGGTTTGTGCTTTTCCATCATCCGGACCTGCATCGGGCTGATATGAGTGCGCAGCAAGCGCTTGCCCGAAGCTTTCCCCTTTTCGTCTTTTACGTAAAAGGTATCCCACATGTCCCGGGCCGGATGCTCCTGGGGCATGTTCAGGCTCTCGAAGTTATAGAAATCCGTCTCGATTTCGGGGCCCGCGACCACGGCAAAACCCATATCGCGGAATATCCCCTCGATTTCGTTCCTGATCAGAGTGACCGGGTGCAGGTGGCCGGCTTCCGGTACGTCCTTCACCGCGGTCAGGTCTACCTGCCTGTCGCCGGCCGGTTTGAAGCTCGCCCGCTTCTCGTCGATCAGTTTCCAGATCTCCACCTTGAGCCGGTTCGCGTCCTGGCCGACCGAGCGTCTCTCCTCTTCCGAAAGGTTCTTCAGGCTCCGGAGCACGTTGGTCAGCTGCCCCTGATGCCTTCCGAAGTATTTGAGCACGAGTTCGTCGATCTGGCTTTCCTCCGACACGGAAGACAGCTCCTTTAGGATTTCGGTTTTGATTTGTTCAAGATTGTTTGTCATGTACGAGCAAGAATGATTCTAAGAATATGATTGCGGCGGTGAGAAACCCGGCGTTGACCAAAGTCAGGAGACGCTTCGACTGAAGAAGCAGGATCAGGACCCCGAGGATGCCGAGCAGGCAGCCTTCCCGCACCGAAATTTTGAAGTGCAGATTGGCCAGCTCCCGTTGGCCGAACATCCGCCGGAGGTAGAAGGAAGCCAGGGAGCTTAATGCCATCAGGAAGATGAAGATATCGGCGTACAGGAGGATGACGTTTAGCCGGTTCTCAACCGGGCTGGTTTTGCTGAGGAGCAGGATAAGTCCTGCGACCGAAACCAATATTAAAACCCCCAGGAGGATGTTGTAAAATCTTAGGATTTTATGCAATTTTTATCTGTTTTAACCCTTATAATTATACCAAATTAATCCCTAAATATCAATCAATTCAGGTGGTTTTCGAGGTCCCTAAACTCGCAATCGTGGCTCCTTGAATGGAGGTCTTTTTCGTAGAACCCGTTTGTCCGGATGGTTTCCACGATCTCGTCGATGGTCCGGGCCAAATCATCCCGCAGATCGAGGATGTCGGCGGGTTTGCCGATGAATTCCAGCGTATTGTCGTTACCCTGCAGATACCAGTAGATCAGCGAGCGGACTTTCTCCCCCAGACACTCTTCGGCAGCCCACTGGTAAATCAGAAGCTGCTTCTTGTCCACGGCTTCGAGTTTCTCCCGCGGCTTCCCCGTCTTGTAATCCATGATCGTGACGGTGCCGTCGGGATTCTTGTCCACGCGATCAATCTTGCCGGTGAACTTATAGGCCCCGATCTTGAGCTTGAAAGGCTGCTCCAGGTACTTGGGCAGCGTAGGCGAGGCCTGGAACTTCGCGTAGAAGTTTTCCAGGATCTTCAATCCTTCCTTGCGGTATTTTTCCTTGTTCATCTTGTCCGGAAACCAGTCATCCACCCACGACTCCTCATAGAAGCGGTAAAGCTGTTCTTTGGGCGGCACCGCGATCCCTGCTTTGGGTTTCCCGCCGAAGAGGTCGGCCTGGGCGGTATTGGCCTGGGCAGTCGCCACCAGAAATTTCTTTAGGGTCTCGTGCACGGTAGTGCCGAAAGACAGCGGGGCGCTGCCGGGAAACGGCAGATGAAAGATATACTTGTATTTGTATTCCAGAGGACACTTGAGGAAAGTCGAAATCTGGGAAAAGCTGAAGCTGTCAGGCACATCGATTTTCGGGGACAGGTTGGCGATCGGCAAAGGCTTCTGCTCCTGGAAAAACACCTGTCCTAAGGGTTTGCTTTTCGACAGCGGCTGCTCCAGCCCGGCTTCGATCAGGAAGCGGGAGGGTTTTTTGACGGTGGCGCCCCCGTAATCGTCGGCCCAGGTTAAATATAGCCAGCGCTTGGCGCGGGTGGCCGCCACGTAAAACAGCCGTCGTTCCTCCATCAGATGGACGTCGCCCTCCGACAGGATTTCCTTGACCAGAGCCTGCGGCACTTCAATCTGCTCACGGCGCTCCCGCGACGGGAACCGCTGCTCAACCATGTTGACCAGAAAGACGCAACCGAATTCGAGGCCCTTGGAAGAGTGTATGGTCATAATCTTCACGGCCTCCGGACCGGCATCCGGATCGAATGACAGGTCGCCGGTATCGCCGGATTCAAGCTCCAGTCTGATGTGTTCCAAAAACCCCTTAACGGTTTTGTCGTCCGATTCGTTTTCGAAGCCCTGGGCTTTCCGGTAGAACTGCGCCAGGACATTGCGGTTTTCGCTGTTCTTGGCCGTATCTTCGACCAGCTGGGCGATTATTCCTGTTTCCTTGAGTATCTTGATCATGACTTCGGTCACGTTTCCGGACCGGGCGGCCTGCGTGTGGTTGGCGATCAGGCGGATCAGCTCCTGCGCCTTTTCGAGGGTCTCCGGCTTTACCGGGGCTATCCCGGGAGTGCTGACGGCCTCGTACAGGGAGATCGCTTTTCGTTTCGCCGCGTGCGAGAGGGCGATCAGATCTTCGTCCGCGATCTTGAATTTGGGCATGTTGAGCACCCGGAAAAGGTTCTCGCTTTCGTGGTAGTTGTCCAGGAGCTTCAGGTAAGCCAGAAGGTCGAGCACGAACGGTTTCTTGTACAGCCCCCGGTTAGCCACGAACATGTAGGTGATTCCCCGCCGGTTGAGTTCCGAAATGAACGGATCGGCGTGGTCGTTGGCGCGCACCAGGATGGCGAATTCGTTAAGGCTTAATCCCTGCTGGTGCAGTTCTCCGATTTTTTCCGCCACCATGCGCGCCTCTTCGTAAACGGTTTTGGCGTGCAGCACTTCGATAGTTCCCGCCTCCGCGGAATGGGAGGCGAGTTTTTTGGATATCTTAAGCTTGCTCTCAAGCCGCTCCGGGTTATTCTGCTGGATGAAATCGTAAGACAGGTCCAGGATGTTTTGGGCAGAGCGGTAATTGTCCACGAGAGTGACTTCGGCGGCGTCGGGATAATCCTCTTTGAATTTTATGATGTTGGAGATGGAAGCGCCGCGGAATTTGTAGATTGACTGGTCATCGTCCCCCACGACGGTCACGTTGCGGTGCTTGGCGGAAATCATTTTCACCAACTCGTATTGCGCGAAATCGGTATCCTGAAACTCGTCGATCAGCACGTATTTGAAGCGCTGCTGGTATTCCGCCAGTATCTTCGGGCGCGACCGGAACAGCCTGAGCGTATAATTGATCAGGTCGCCGAAATCCAGGAAGGACCTGTCGAGGAGCATTTTCTGGTAGCGGTGGTACGCGTTCGCCACTTCGGCGATCCGGGCCGAATCGCTGTCGTCCGGCTCCGAACCCGCAGCTTCCTCCTGCGCCTCCGTCTTCTTCCGTTTCCTGGCCTTAAGCTTAAGTTCCGGCTGGTCCTTCTTAAGGCTTAAGCTTTCGGCGTATTTGACGTAGTCTTCGGGCGTGATTTCTTCCCCCTTGGCTTTATTGAAATGCTTAAGCAGGGCGTGGATGAATTTACTGGGATTTCCCAGGGGACGGTAATAATCGAGATCGAATTCATTCAGGCGGTTCCTTACCATCATCCAGGCCCGGGTGTCGGTGATTATCCGAAAATCGCCGGGCAGCCCGATGTCCAGGGCGTGCAGGGTGAGGATCTTTTGGCAGAATGCATGGAAGGTGGAAATTTCTATTTCGGAGTAGCCGAGGGGCATCAGGAGATCAACCCGTTCGGCCATCTCCCCCGCCGCCTTTTCGGTAAAGGTCAGGGCCAGGATCTCTTCCGGTTTGGCCAGCCCCTGTTCGATGAGCCAGGCTATCCGTCTGGTGAGCACCGTGGTTTTCCCCGTGCCGGCGCCGGCGATGATCAAAAGCGGCCCTCCTCCGGTTGGCGGACCGAACGAGACCGCTTTCTCCTGCGGCTCGTTCAGGCCCTCGAGAATTTTCGATTTTGTGACCGTATTTGGCATGGGCTAATTATAACATTTTTGGTCAAAAAAAAGCCGAAGCGCGGGCCTCGGCAACAAACGGGTATGAACGATCCTCCGATATATATGAAGGAGATGCCTCAGGCTTGAAGGATCGCGCGATCCAAACGTTGAACTGCTTCACGCGACTTGTCTTCGAACCGAGACGACGGACTTCGAACTTGCCCGACCTGGGACTACAGCTTCTATCCCACGCGAACTGGCGCGTGTATGTGCGTTGCGGCCTCAGGCATCTCCAGCCTCATATTAATCCGGGGTTATTATGTTTGTCAAACGAAAAAAACAGCTCCGAAATCAGGCTGTTTTTTTGATGAGGTCAGGCGATTGTCCGGCCGCCGTCCACATAGAGGATCTGCCCGGTCACGAAGTCGGAGTCCATCAGATAATTCACGGCCTTGGCGATTTCTTCCGGTCCGCCCCAGCGGTTGAGAAGGGTTTTGGACATGGCTTCGCGGTTCTCGTCTTCGGAGAGATTCGGCGGCCGCAGGATCGGGCCCGGAGCGATGGCATTTACGGTAATGTCGGGAGCAAGCTCCTTGGCCAGAGATCTGGTGAGCGCCATGACCGAGGCCTTCGCGACGTTATAGGGCAGGTATTCCCGGTAGGGCCTGCTAAACACGGACCAATCGGCGAAAAATACCATTTTGCCCTTGATCTTGCCCGCGTTTTCTCCACCGGCAATCACGGCTTCCCCTTCATTTTTCAGAAGCTCGTCGCCCACTGTCTTGCTGAGCAGGAAAGCGCTTCTGGATATGTCGTTAATGTCCTTGTCCCACGCCTGTTCGGTCAGTTTGTCCCAGGTGTTGCGGTTATAGGTTGCCGCCATGTGCACCAGTCCATCTATCCTGCCGAATTTATTTTTGGTCGCGTCCACGACGGCTTTTACGTCCTCCGTCTTGGAAAGATCGGCCCTGACGGTAATGAATTCGGCTCCGGTCGGAAGAAAAGACGTGTCCGGCTCCGCGCTGAAGTAGGTCAGCGCGAGTTTGGCGCCCTGTCCGGCCATGCTTGCGGCTACCGCCTTCCCCACCCGGGCTACCCCGGTCAAGATGAACACTTTGTCCTTGAGTTGCATGCGATTGAATTAGAAATTTAAAACTGCCAATGACGGAATTTTTTCGTAATCACCTTTCCGGGATCTTTGCATTCAGTGTAGCAAATCTTGTCGCAGTAGCAAATATTTCCAACGAAAAAACGGCCTGGTGAGCCGTTTAAGCAGGAACCTGTCTTGCGTCCTGAAAATTCAGGCATTTTTATGGTGCGCCTGGCAGGAATCGAACCTGCGGCCTTCTCCTTCGGAGGGAGACGCTCTAATCCGCTGAGCTACAGACGCATAATAAGATACATAAATGGCGGGGCAGGCCTTCTTGGAAAACGCTGTTGAAAGCGCTTAGGCGCTGCCCGGATAGTTTAGCCTAAAATCAGGGGTTTGCCAATACTTTACGCGATGACCTTCGGGCCGGTTCCGGCCGGTATGGCCGAGGGTGCGTGGTTGCCGTTCCCGCTCCGCTTCCTGATCGGCATCAGGTACTTGCGCGGGTTGGTATCCAGGTCGAGATAAAAGTCGACGAGTTCTCTCATCTTGGAAGACGTGCTCTTGCCGAAGGATACGAGTTCGACCCTCTGTCCCAGGATTTGGAGGTATTCCAGAAGCGGGATATAGTCGCCGTCGCCCGATGCGAGCACTATTGTGTCGAGTTTAGGGTTCAATTTGATGATGTCCATCACGATTCCCACGTCCCAATCGCCCTTCTTGGTGCCGCCGTAATAGGTCTGCAGGTCCTTGAGCTTCACCTCGAAGCCGGCCTTCTCCAAAGCGTCGAAAAAGGACTGCTCTTCGGGCATTTGGGCCCGAATGCCATACGCGATGGCGCGGACCAGGGGCCGGTCGCCCACCGCATCCTTGAGGATGGCATTGAAATTCACCCGGGCGTTGTACACGTTGCGCGCGGTATAGTAGAAATTTTGGATGTCGACGAATAGTCCGACGCGCTGCTCCGCGAGTTTTGACATATGTGTTTTCGTTGAACGATTAGATTAATTTGTCGCTTTTATGCTCTGCGATTACCAGCTCAGACGCCGAATCTCCGTCCAGCTGGAGGTTCGCTGTGTTGCTGATCTGGGTCCGGAGCTTCGAATAGCCGTCGTTGACCGTGCCCATGGCGTTGCTGGCGTTCTTCATGTGATTCGTCAGCACATCCAAAGTCCGGCCGAACTTGTCGCTTTCCTGCTTGATGCCGCTGATCATGGTCAGGACTTTTTGGGCGGCCTTGCCGATCTGCTGGCCCTTGAGGGACACCAGAACCGCCCGCAGGGTCACGTTCAGGGTGTTGGGGCCTACTATCACGACTTTCTTGTTCCGGCCGTACACCTGGATATCCGGGTCGCCTGCCACTTCCATGTATACGCCTTCGCTCGGAATGAACATTATGGCGTAATCGAAGGTGCCTTCCTGGGGTAAAATGTATTTTTTATGGATCTCGTCTATCCGTTTTTTGACGTCCTTCAGGAACTCTTTGCGCAGTTTTTCGCCCGCTTCATCCGTCTGGGCCTGCTTATAGAGGCGGTAATTCTCCATGGAAAATTTGCTGTCTATCGGCAGAAGCTGCTCGCCGATCAGCAGAGCGGCGTCCACCGTCTCGCCGTTCTTGAATCGGTATTGGAATTTGCAGAACTCTTTGGGAAAGACATCCGTCAGCATGTTCTCCAGAATCTCTTCGCCGTAGTTGCCGCGCAATTTCGGCGAGGACATGGTTTCCGTGAGCCTCCGGATGTCGGGACCGATCTGCGAGAGGCTGCCCATTTCCTTCTTGAGTTCTCCAACCGCGCGCGCAGCCGCATCCAGCCTTTCGTTTATCGCCTTATTGGTCTGGAACAGGTTATTCTGCATGCTTTCCCGGGTCGCTTCCGTGCCGGATTTGATCTCTTTCATCCACTCCATCATGACCTTCAGCGCCTCGTCTTCCTGCGTCCGCTTTCCGGCTTTCAGAATCAGCCAAAATATGCCGGCGAAGCCGATGACGATCAATCCGATAAGGGCATACACAATTTGCGTATTCATAGACTGATTATACCAGATTAGACGGGGTTATCCTAATAAACCATTGCTTGCGGTGCAAAAATCTGTTACTACTTCTTAGGTGCTGCGAAAGGAGGATTTGCATGGCGAGATTCAGGAGGCTGAGCCGAAACCAGACGCTTGGGGCTCTTGCCGGACTCGTGATCGTGCTGTTTCTGTTTTTCTGGGTGGTCAAGCCCTGGCTTTGGGGGAAGCCGGCCAAGAGCGTCGTTCAGACCTGGTCGTGGCCGGGGGCCAGACCTGCCGGGGCCGTCGCAGCAAAGCCGGTTGCGCTCACCGCGGAGCAGGCTTATGCCGACTTCCGGGTGCTGGCGTTCAAGACCGCCGAGAACAACGGGCAGCTGATCAACCAGAATACCGAGCTTGTGAAGAGTCTCGCGGCCGCTGATAATGAGCGCGTCGCGCTGGCCAAGGACAACGCCCGTTTGGACGGCGAGAACAAGTCAGTCCGGGCCAGCAATCGGATTCTCAGGACAAGGGCTACGACGTTCCGGAGACAGGCCGCGAAGGCTGTCGCGTACCCGGTGGCAAGCAGTATCGAATACGTCGGCTGTCCCTGCCCAGGCGTCCGCTGAAATCTCCAGGGGTTTAGATTGACGGCATCTTCCAGGTGCCGTCTCTTTTATATATAAAAAACACCTTCTCTCGAAGATGTCTTTTATGGCGCTCGCGACGGGATTTGAACCCGTGGTCTTCTCCGTGACAGGGAGACGTGTTAGACCGGGCTACACCACGCGAGCACGTCGCAACTTGTCGGACCTTCGCAACCGCACCGCGGTTGCTACGGCCGACGTGTTGCTCCTTTCAATTTGAAGTGCTGGTTAGACCCCGCATGCACTTCAAATCGTACTTGAAAACTCACAGCCGTTTCTTGGTACCAGGGGTGGGGATCGAACCCACGACCTCGGGCTTATGAGTCCCACGCTCTGCCAACTGAGCTACCCTGGCTTAAGAACCGGCTTAGGCCGGCTTTTGGCCTACCTAAGCCGTTTGATTGCTTTGGTTGCGGGGGGCGGACTCGAACCGCCAATCTCAAGGTTATGAGCCTTGCGAGATGCCATTTCTCTACCCCGCGTCGCTAAAATCAACTAAAAAACAGGCTTTGGATTCCCTTATGTCACCTCGGAAAATCTAAGAATCCTGCGGTCACCATTATATCACAGCTCCAAAAAAAATCAAGTTCACCGTTTTCGGAATAAAATAAAACACCCCATTGGGGTGTTTTATCAGATGAAAAAGTTATTGCTTCTTCTTCTTCGCGCCGCCCTTTTTCTTGGCGGTCTTCTTCGCGGCTTTCTTCTTAGCCATGTTGGTTAGAAGACTCCTTGCGCCTCACGAAAAATTTTTCAATATTACGTGAGACTTATTATTTATTTTATTTTTTCTTTCGCTCCGAAATATTTCGTCGGAGAAAAGTCAAAATAACTGAACTATTTTTATCGTAAAGGAAATTGCTTTCGTTGTCAAGTGGTTTTTATGTTTTTCTTCAGGAAAGTTTTCAGCTGCGGTTCCGTGGTTATGTCGCCGCGCACTACCGCGATACGGATTTGGCGGATCAGATTTCCCAAATCGGTTCCCGGTTTACGTCGAGTAAGCGCGAGTAAATATTTTCCGTCGCAAAATTTGTCGAGTAAATTCTTTCTTCGCTCGGCGCGCTTGCGAAGTTTCATGCCGTCACGCGGGGAAGTCGTACGGTATGGTCCGATCGACCCGTCCGGGTAGAGGTTTAGGTTGGCGTTGGCATCCGCCTGCCAGAGCTTCGCCAGCTGCGGAAACGACGGGTGAAGAACGAGGTTTATTTTTCGCTGGTCGGGAAGGTCCGCAAAGTCGGGCCAGAACCGGTTGCCGGCGATAAGCCAGGCCGTTGTTCTGGCCTGTTTTCTGGGAAAACCCAGCCTTTTGGCGATGACGCCGAAAAGGCGGACGCTCTCCGAATCGTGCCCCTTAAACCTGACTATCTTCCCCTCCGGCGATTGGTGTTCTGTGCCGGTCGTGGCCTTCCCGATATCGTGAAGCAACGCGGCATAGCTTAAATCCAGGTCGCGGCTATCGGCAACTTCCGACAGGGCCATCAAAGAATGTTTGTACACGTCGCCCTCCAGATGATAGCGTTTCGATTTGTGTCGGATATTTTTAAGGCACTCGAGTTCCGGCAGGATGAAACGAAGCAGTCCTGTTTCGTCCAGCAATCTCATTCCCAACATCACGTTCTTTCCGGGCAACAACTTGTCCAACTCCGCTTTTATCCTTGGCCCCGTCACGGTCGCAATCAGTTTAGCCCGGGTCTTGATGGCTGCAAAAGTATTTTTCTCCATCTTAAAATCCAGCTGAGAGGTGAATCTCACCGCGCGAAGCATCCGCAGGTGGTCTTCGTCGATCCTTTTTTTTGGGTCGCCGATAAGACGGATGAGCCGCGACCGAAGATCTTTCAATCCCGAAACCGGATCCATGACACTGCCCGTCAGCGGGTCAAGGTATAAGGCATTGATCGTGAAGTCCCGCCTTAGGGCGTCCTGTCTGTAGTCTTTGATGAATTGGACGCGGTCAGGATGCCTTTTGTCAGAGTAGCGTCCTTCGGTCCGGAAACTTGTTATTTCTATCCGGCCGCCATGGAAATGCCCGGTTAAAGAGCCCCAGCGTTCGCCGAACGATTCCATCATAAAGCCGTTTTTCTCCAAGATTTCCCGGAATTCCGCAGGCTCGGCGCTGGTGGCCACATCAGCGTCTTCCGGGCAAGGCCGTCCTAAGACGATATCCCTGGCTGTGCCGCCTACCAGATACGCCTCGAAGCCGGCCTTTTGGAGGATGGTGCAGGCGGAAACAGCGGCTTTATAGCCTAAGGTTTGTTTTCTACTTTCATTCATCGTTGGTAGCCATTGGTCCTGTAGGTTGAACAGAAGCGGCACATCTCCTCTTAAGGATTCGTTGGCCGGAATCCCCTGCTCCATAAACAGGCCGTTTTCTATCACGTATATTCTATCAGCATTCCGTACGGTTGAAAAACGTTTGATCCTGATTTTACCATGTTTCCGATGGCAGGATCCGCAATCTATCGACAGAAGCAGCGGGGGTCAATCGGAAGAAACAAAAACCCGCAATCGCGGGCGGGTTTTTGTCAGGAATATTATTGGATCTTTTTGAACGTAATCGGTTCGGTCAGAAGCGCCAGATACGCTTCCACCTTCTTGTCCGGATACCGGGCGGAAACCAAGGAGGATGCCTGCTTAAGCTGTTCCTCGTGGAAGCGGAATTCCTCTTCGGATTGCCCGAAGGCCTTGGAACCGCCGTAGGCCCCGCAATCCTGATGGTTGATCAAAATGACCTTGTCTACTCCGTGCAAAGAGAAAGCGATCTCGAAATTCGAAAGGATCCAGTCGCGGACCGGGCCTTCTTCCACGAGCTTCTTGACCCCGCCCCCGTCGGTCTTCAGGTCGAAGGCGTGGATGTTGAGTTCGTTTTGGATAAAGTTCTGTACGGCTTCCCGAAATCGGAAATCCATGCAGGAAAGCGCTACCGCGTCTGCTTTATGTGACATATTAGTAGGTTAAGGTCGTATAAGAGAATTTTACAGGAAAAGGCCTGTCAAGACAAAAAAATCCCGACCAGCGTGGCTGGACGGGATGCGGCGATCAGGCCGCGATGAGTTCGGTGAGGCGGTGCGGAAGACGAACGAGGTGCTCGGTCCAGAATTGCTCCCGGACATCGAGCCAGGCCGCGCGGGAAACCAGGAAGGTCTTCTTGTCCTTCTTCCCGGAATTCGGCGTCTGACCTGCCTTGCCGGCGGTTCTCGTCTCCTGGAAGTCCACGTGGAAGTAGGGCAAGACCTCCATGGGCGAGTGGAAGCGGCTGAGGCTGAAATCGAGAAGGCCGCGGTTGTAGAGCTGCATCTCGATCAGCTGCGGAATGCTGAAGCCTGCGGCTCCGGCTGCCGAGCAGGGGGCGTGCGAATAGAATGAAACCTTCCGGGTGTTTTTGATCTCCGCCGAACGCGCGATCTCGTAGAGGAAGTAGTCGTAGGGTATCCTCGGCGCTCCATGCGGCATCATCAATGAGGCCGGATGGAAAGCGGAGGCGCCGCCGTGAACAGGGGCTATCGGATGGAACTTCTCGCCGAGGACTGTTCCGTGGAAGACCATCTTGTCCTTGAGCTCGTCGCAGTCCGGGCAGCCGACGAAAACCGTCCGTCTGCATGCCTCGCCGCAGGCGAACCGTCGATATTCCGACGTGTCCATCTGCGCGTCCACGAGAACCTTCTCGGCGATCAGGAAGTCAACGACTTCCCCCATCTCTGCCGTGAAATGCGCCATCAAGACCCTCCTTTGGGTTTGGGACTGGCGTTGGAAAAGAGCACTCGCAACCGGACAGAATACCATAATTCCGTCCCGCTGTCAACGCTCTATTCGCTGAGATTGCCTGATTCCAGGTTGGATTTGGTGTGCGTGCGGTGTTTCCGCGCCACCTTCAGACGGGCAAGGCTCTTCTCCATGATCGCCACCGCATCGGCGAATGATTCTTCGTCTTTGACCGATTCCGACATCAGCAGTCTGGCGCGCTCTCTTGCCTGTTCCGCCCGTTCGATATCAATTTCATGCCCGAATTCAGCGGTGTCCGCCAGTACGACCACTTCGTTGCCGGGGCGGATTTCGATAAAGCCCCCGGAAACCGCGAAAAACTGCTCGTCCTCTCCTGCGCCAGCCGCCTTGTACCGTATCTCTCCAGGCACCAGGTTGGCGACCAAAGGAATATGCCCGGGCAGAACCGTAATCTGTCCGAGTTTGGTCGGGAGGGTTGCGCTGGCCGCATCCGTCTCGAGCAATATCCTTTCTGGCGTGACGATGCGCAGTTTAAGCATTTTGGGAATTCTTAATCATATCGTCTATCGTGCCCTGCATATAGAATGCCTGTTCGTCCTTATCGTCGTGTTTGCCGTCCAAAATTTCCTTGAAACTCCGGACCGTATCCTTAAGCGATACGTATTTGCCCGGACGGCCGGTGAAAGTTTCGGCCACGAAGAACGGCTGGGACAGGAATTTCTGGATCTTACGGGCGCGGGACACGGTAAGCTTGTCTTCCGCGGACAGTTCCTCTATGCCCAGGATGGCGATAATGTCCTGTAGGTCCTTGAACTTCTGCAGCACTTTCTGTACGCCGCGGGCTACTTCGTAATGTTCCTGTCCAACGATGTTCGGGTCCAGCACGGTTGAGGAGGAGTCCAAGGGGTCCACAGCCGGATAAATCCCCTGTTCCGACAGGCCGCGCGAAAGCACGACTGTGGAGTCGAGGTGTCCGAAGGTGGTGGCCGGGGCCGGGTCGGTCAGGTCGTCCGCCGGCACGTAAACGGCCTGGATGGATGTGATGGAACCTTCTGTGGTGGATGTGATCCGTTCCTGCAATTCGCCCATATCAGTGGCCAGAGTCGGCTGGTAGCCCACCGCGGACGGGATGCGCCCTAAGAGGGTGGACACCTCGGACCCGGCCTGCGTGAATCGGAAAATATTGTCGATGAAAAGGAGCACGTCCTGTTTTTCCTCGTCCCGGAAATATTCCGCCATAGCCAGGCCGGTCAATCCGACGCGGGCTCTGATTCCGGGCGGTTCGTTCATCTGGCCGAAGACCATGCAGGTCTTGTTCAGGACGCCCGAATTTTGCATGTCGTGGTACAGGTCGTTGCCTTCGCGGGAGCGCTCGCCTACGCCGGCGAAGATGGAGACGCCGCCGTGTTCCGCGGCGATGTTGCGGATCAGCTCGGTGATCACGACGGTTTTGCCCACGCCCGCACCGCCGAACAGTCCGACCTTGCCGCCTTTGACGATCGGAGCGATCAGGTCGATGACTTTGATTCCCGTTTCCAGGATTTCGACCTTAGTGGACTGCTTGGAGAATTCCGGAGCCGGCCGGTGGATCGGATAGGTCTTCGTTGTCTGAGGGGCCGGCTGGTTGTCGATCGGCTGACCAAGCGCATTAAACATGCGGCCGAGCGTTTCCTTGCCGACATTGACCGAAATCGGCTTCCCGGTATCGATCGCATCAAGATGGCGCTTCAGTCCGTCGGTCGAGCCCATGGCGATGGTTCTCACCTGGTTGCCGCCGATATGCTGCGCTACCTCCAGCACCAGACTGCCGTCCCCGTGCTTGACGGTAAGCGCGTTCCGGATTTCCGGAAGGTTGTCCGAAAATTCCACGTCCACGACGGGTCCGATGATCTGGGTGATTTTTCCTGTGTTACTCATAAGATACCTTTCTTAAAAATTTTGCGTTGTTATTCCATCGCCAGTTTCGCGGCGGAGATTTCCGCGAGTTCGCGGGTAATCCCGGCTTGGCGGGCCTGGTTGTAGCTTAAGGATAATTGGTCGATCAAGTCATAAGCGGCTTGGCTGGCATTTCTCATCGCCACCATGCGCGCGGAGTGTTCCGATGCCGCGGCTTCAAGCAGGCACTGGTAAATTCCGAATTCTATCGTGCGGAAAACCAGATGATCCAGGACGTGCTGCGAGTCAGGTTCGAAAGTGACCTCGTCCGCGCCGTTGCCGCCGTTGCCGTTTTCCGGCTTGACCAGGGGCAGGATCTGGGTCAGGTTGGGTTTCTGCACCAGAGTCGAGACGTAATCCGTGTAAACCGCGAATACCTTATCGTACTTCCGATTCAGGAAATCTTCGATGGCGATCTGGGATACAGGTTTGGCGTCGAAGACGCTCAGGTTCCGGTCCTTGCCTTCGAAAGCGGCCACGATATTGCGTCCCTGCCGTCTGATCGCCTCTGCGCCCTTTTTGCCGACGGTAATGAAATCGAACTCCCGGGCGTTCTCCTCCCTCAATAGAGCCAGGGAGCGGTTGATCACGTTGGTATTCAGAGATCCGGCCAGGCTCCGGTCGGAAGTGATGAGGATGATCAGATACTTTCCGGGTTTCGCGTTGGAACCGTTTTCCGGTTCCGGCCTCTCGATCAAGGGGTGCTGCAGGTTTAACCGGACAAGGTTTTTTAGAAGCTCCGAGGTAAGTTTGGCGTACGGCCTCGAGGCGAGCGCCGCGGATTGGGCTTTGCGCATTTTAGCAGCCGAAACCAGCTCCATCGCCTTGGTGATCTGGCTGATGTTCCGGACCGATTTGATCCTCCGCCTGATTTCTCGGGAATTATTCGCCATGACTCTTCTTGAATTCTTCGATGCTGGCTTTTAGCTTAGCCTCGATGTCATCCTTAAGTTCTTTCTCGTTCGCGATGCGGTTTAAAAGATCCCTGTACTGGACGTTGAAGAAACGGTGGAAATCTGTTTCCCAGGCGCTTACGTTGTCCACCGGCACGTCGTCCAGATAGCCGTTGACTACGGCGTAAAGGATCGCGACCTGGTTCTCGACGGGCATCGGCTGGTACTGGCCCTGTTTCAGAACTTCCGTGATGCGCTGGCCCCGTTCGATCTGGGCCTTGGTCTTGGAGTCTAGGTCGGAGGCGAACTGGGCGAAAGCGGCCAGTTCCCGGAATTGCGCCAAATCAAGCTTCAGGCGTCCCGCAACTTTCTTGATGGCCTTGATCTGAGCCGCGGAACCGACGCGTGACACCGACAGGCCGACGTTCAACGCCGGGCGGATACCCTGGTAAAACAGGTCGGATTCCAGGAAGATCTGGCCGTCGGTGATGGAAATCACGTTTGTCGGAATGTAGGCGGAAATGTCGCCGGCCTGGGTTTCGATGATCGGAAGGGCTGTCAGGGACCCGCCTCCCAGGGAATCGTTCATTTTCGCGGCGCGTTCCAAAAGCCGGGAATGGAGATAAAAAACGTCTCCGGGATAGGCTTCACGCCCCGGCGGTCTCCGAAGCAGCAGGGAAATTTCGCGGTAAGCGACCGCGTGTTTGGAAAGATCATCGTAAATGATCAGCACATGCTTGCCGTGATCCATAAAGTACTCCCCCATCGCGCAGCCCGCGAACGGAGCGATGTAGGACAGTGCCGCCGGATCGGAGGCCCCGGCCACGACGATGATGGTGTGGCTCATGGCATCATGCTTGTTCAGTTCGCCCATGATGCGGGCTACCTTGGATTCTTTCTGTCCGATGGCCACGTAGATGCAGATGACATCCTTGCCCTTCTGGTTGATGATGGTATCGATGGCAACGGCTGTTTTGCCTGTCTGACGGTCGCCGATGATCAATTCGCGCTGTCCCTTACCGATCGGAATCAAAGCGTCGATCGCCTTAATGCCGGTCTGCAGCGGCTGATTGACGCCCTGCCGGGCGATGACGCCGGGAGCGATTTTTTCCACCGGATAGTAGGTTTCGGATTTTATCGGGCCTTTGTTGTCCAAGGGTTCGCCCAAGGGGCTGATGACGCGGCCGATCAGGGAGTCGCCTACGGGGACGGAAAGGATCTTGCCGGTGGACTTTACGGTATCCCCCTGCTTGATGTGGCTGTATTCGCCGAGCAATACCGCTCCGATCGTGTCTTCTTCGAGGTTCAGGGCGACGCCGAAGACGTTGCCGGGAAATTCGAGCATTTCCGAGGCTTGGGCCCCCGATAGTCCCGAGATGGTGGCGATTCCGTCGCCTATGTGGAGGACTTTTCCGACGCTCTCGGCCTTCGTCGAGGTCTGGAATTCGTCTATTCGGCTTTTCAGCGCAGCAAGGATGTTATCTTTCATAGTTATTCCGTTAATTTACTCTTTAATTGCTCCAGTGAATGTTTGATCGAGGCGTCTATGACCTTGTCGTCGATCGTGATCACGCACCCCCCGATCAGGCCTTCATCTACTTTGCGTTTGAGCTCCACGTCGCCCTTCACGTAACGATTCAGGGTCTCGATTACCGCCTTTTCGGTGTCCTTATCCAGGGGGACCGCCGTGGTCACTTCCGCTTCCGTTATCCCCTTCGTCATGAGCTCCTGCTTGCGGTATTCCTCCGATATCTCGTCGAACAGCTTGATATCACCGTTCTCGGCGAGGAGCTGGACGAAATTATCCAGCACCTTGTCCTGATCGCCCGGCCTGGTCGTTTCCAGGGCCTCCCGCAGGGCGATCGAATATTGTCTCGCGGAATACTTCATCAGCGGATTCCTCCCAGGTTCTGCTTAATCAGGTCCAGGTCTTTCTTGTCCGACAGCTTTTCCTTCAGGATCTTTTCGGATGCGGCGACGACCAGACCGGCGACCTCGGATCTCACTTCCTTGAGCATGGTTTCCTTCTGCATGGCCAACTCCGCCTTGGTCTGCTCCAAAAGCTTGGCTGATTGCGCGGATGCCTGCGACATGGTCTCCTGTTTCAGCTTTTCGGCTGCGCTGGATGCGGTCTTGATGATATGTTCCGCTTCCGTTCTGGCTTTTTTCATTTCATCCGCTTTCCAGGTCTCGAAGTTCTTGCGTCCGGCTTCCTGTTCTTCGGCGTGCTTCAGGCCGGCCTCAATCTTCTCCTGGCGGGCCATGAGAGTGCTGCCCAAGGGTTTTACGATCCATTTCCAGAAAACGAACAGGACGATGGCGAAGTTGACGAGCTGCGCCAAAAACAGCTTCCAGTTAATGCCGAGAGTGCCCAAAAGGCCGGGTTTGGCTTCCGAGGCTGCCGTTTCGGCGACCGAGAGGATCAGGTGATGTAGTAACATAGGTTGCGGAGGTTAATAAGACGCAAAGAGCTGAACCTCATTGTTTCCAATGAGATCCAGAAACCCTGCAGCTTACAGGATGAAAGCGATGACCAAGGCGTAGATGGCGATGGCTTCCGCGAACGCCATGCCCAAGAGCATCGGGACGAACAGCTTGTCCGCGGCTTCCGGGTTGCGGCCGATGGATTCCATGGCCTTGCTGGCGGTCTTGCCGATGGCCAGGGCCGGGGCGATGCCGCCGATGGCGATCGTAGCGCCTTTGATCATGGTGCTGATCATTTCTGGAGTCATGTGTAGACCTTTCGCTATTCCTACTCGACCGTATGGGTTTGGGTTTATTTGGTCGGTGAAATAGGGTTAAGAATGAGAATCAGGACTCAAGAATTTGAGTTCTGACCGCCACCCTTAATGGTGAGACTCCTCCGGCAGTTCGGCGGTGGCCATGGTCAGGTAAACCAGGGTCAGCATCGAGAAAACCACGGCCTGGATGAGGCCTACGAGGATTTCGAGAAACATGAACGGCAGAGGGATGAAGAAAGCGATCAGGCTCGCCAAGACGGTAAGCAGCACTTCGCCGGCGAAAACGTTGCCGAACAACCGAAGAGAGAGCGAAACCATTTTGGCGATTTCGGAAAAAATTTCGATCAGCCCCACGGCGAATTCGATCAGGGCGACCATGATGCTGATGCCGCCCTTGCGGAACGACTTCACGACATCGCCAAGCTTGATGAATTTATTGGCATACTTAAAGAAGCCGATGGCGACGATGCCGAACAGGTGGGAGGCCACGACCGCGAAGATGGCCATCGCCAAAGTCATATTAAGGTCGGTGTTGGCCGGCCTGAGCAGCGGAACCAGCTCCATTTCGCCGTGCACCAGTTCGTAGCGGCCGATGGAGCCGGTGCCGGGCAACAGTCCGATCCAGTTTGAAAACAGAATAAATAAAAACAGCCCGCCGACGATCGGCAAGAACTTCATGGATTTCTTGCGGTCATGCGTGACTTGGTCGACATATCCCAGAATGAACTCGAGGACCCCTTCGGCGAAATTCTGCAGGCCGGTCGGGATCAGTGCCGTCCTCCCCTTCAGGATGAAGCCGATGATTGCGAAAAATACGACGGCGATAATCGAATTGATGTAAGCGTTGGTGACCGGGAAAGACCCGATGTGGAAAATTGGTTCGGCTACGAGCGGCGGCAGTGCGAAAATCATTTCATCATCTCCTTAATGCGTTGAATAAGCCAGATTGTGGTTGATGCGATGGCGATGAGGATACCCGCCAGGGTCAGCCAGGGCGCTGTATGCCAGCGGTTATCCAGGTATTTGCCGAGCAGGCTGAAGATCAGTAGGGGCAGGGCGATTATGAAGCCCAGCTCCATGCTGAGGCCGACCATGCGCCATTTGTCGACCGGAGTCGGAGTTTTCTTGGCAGGGTTGTCCATTTTTTTAAAACGACCGGAAAAATACTAACAAAAAAAGCCCGGATTGGCAAGACGGCCTTTTTTGGACCCCTTGACTTTTCTGGCAGACAATCGGAATCGGACCGGCTCGATGCCGTTGCACACCCGCCGATCCCTGGAGCCGAGAAGAGGACTTGAACCTCCAACCTGCGGTTTACGATACCGCTGCTCTACCAATTGAGCTATCTCGGCACCCAGGGACGGGCAGGTGGGCCAATTGAGCTGCGTCGGCGAAAAGTGCTCTAATTATAACATTTTCCGGAGAAAATACAAAGGATTCCGGCATAAGCGATATCTTACCGCCGGTCTGCCTTTAGGCTTGCGTATGTTTCTTTCGCCTCAGCTACCATCTTTCCTATGAGGTTGAGGCCGTTTTGCCAGAAATCCGGATCTGCCGTATCCACGCCCAGGCCGGCCAATAGCTCCCGCGGTGACTTACTCCCCCCGGACCTGAGAAAATCCTTGTATTTAAGCTTGAATCCAGGCTCGTTGCGCCGTTCATAGAGTGACATGGTCAGAAGCTGGCCGAAAGCGTACGCATACACGTAAAATGGAGTTTCGAAGAAATGCGGGATGTAGGACCACCAGAGGGCATAATCAGGTGTCAGCTCGATGGATCCTTTGAACATCTCCTTTTGTCTGTTGAGCCAGAGTTCGCTGATTTTTTCGTGCGTAATCTCTCCGTTTCTGCGCAGAGCATGGAAATCGCGCTCAAACTGGAACATCGCGATCTGCCGGAAAACGCTGGCGATGAGGCCTTCGATGGTGCGCATCAAAAGCGCCAGGCGCTCTTTGGGTGGGAGTGATTGTTTAAGGTAATCGAAGACGATCATCTCCGCGAAAACGCTGGCGGTTTCAGCCAGGGTCAGCGGTGAGTCGAAATTCAAAAGCGTCTGTGATCGCATCAGGTATCCATGGATGGCGTGTCCCAATTCGTGGGCAAGCGTCTCGACGTCGGCTATTTTGTCCTGATAGTTGACGAATACGTAAGGGTGAAGGCTCGGGGTCAGATAAGAACAGTAGGCGCCCCCGCGCTTCCCTGGCTTGAGCGAGGCATGGATCCACCGACTGTCGAAGAATTCTTTGGCTATCGATCTGAATTCGGGATCGAATTCGCCGAAGGCGTCCAGAATGATGTCTTTGCCTTTCACGAACGGGATTTTTACGGAAGATTTCGCGGTCGGCGCATACCTGTCGTAGTCCTTAAGTTTTCCGACCTGGAGCGTCTTGGCTTTGAACCGGTAATAATCCGCGACCATTCCGTAGTTTTTCGTGACGGAGCCGACAAGAGCATCCACCGCTTCCGTGGTGACCTCGTTGTCGAGGTGCCTGGAGTCCTCCGGATTTTCGAACTTGCGGTAGCCATCGTTGATCTTCTTGTCGAAGCCCAGAGTGTTGTAAATAAAACTGAGTTTGGGTACTTCATCCTTGAGGCCCAGCGTAAAATCCCTGGCTGCCGCCTTTCTGGTTTCCCGGTCGGGGTTGTGCAGCAGGTCCAGGATCTCGGTTTCGGAAAGCGTTATTTCCTTTTTCGAATTTTTGCGGAAGAGAAATTTTTTGGAGGAAATAAGTTGCTCGAACAGCCTGGCGAAAGCCGCCTTGCTGGTCTGGTCCTTGTCGGCCAATAGCTTCTCTTCCGGTTCCGTCAGGCGGTGTTTCTTGTAATCGATCTGGCGCAGGATGAAGTGGCGGTAGTTCTTAAGCGACGGGTCGGACGCGAACCTGTTAAGGGTTTTTTCGCTGAGCTTCGCCAGATCAAGTTCGAAAAACAGCAGCTTCTTGCTGATTTGGACGTAAGCGTCCGTTGTCCCGTTCAGCAAAGCGCCGAAGGCTTGGTTATTCACGTCAGTCGAAAACAGCAGACTGGCGTACATTTCCGGCCTGGCCGCCTGTTCCAGGATCTTTTCCAGCCGCTTAAGCGCGTCGCGAAGCTGAGTCGGCGCGGTTTTTTCGCCGATATTGCCCCGATAGAGGCTGACAAAATCATCCGCCAGTCTGTTGGCGGAGGCTGTATCCCGGGTAACTTTGGGATCATGCGGGCCGGAATAGAGTCCCGACAAGTCCCATTCGATTGTATTGTTGTTCATGCTATAAGTCTATGGGCTTACTGCGTAGGCGGGCAATCAGCAAAAGCGCTAAGAAGCGGTCAGGCTTTTCCAATTCCGGACGGCCTGATCAATGCCGGAGTTGGAGTAATCCGTGTCGGGTAAATCCCTGACCCAGCGGTAGCCGTCGTGTTCGGCGCTCGTCTCGATCTTCCCGGAGAGGAACCGGCCTTCAAAGATCAGATAGAAGGTCGGGTGACCGGTACGCCGTCCGATGCCGATGCCCGTGGCTATGGGAGACGGATTCAGTTCATAACGGATATCGCCTATTTCCTCGGACAATTCCCTGCCGATTATAGAAGCGACGTCGAGCCCGATTTCATCTCCGTTGATCCGGCCGCCCGGTAGGTCGAAACTGCCCGACGAAATTTTGGGATTGAGGAGCAGAAGCTTCTCGCCTTTATCGTTCCTGAGGACGACTTTGAGGGATACCTTGAAAAATTCCGGTTCTGACATCGGGGCTTAAGCGTTGGGGTTAATTGAAGGCTGTTCGGGCAGCCGGGCGGACCGGCGGGCGGACAGGTATAATTCGTAGAGATAGAAAATGGAGAGCGGACTTATCAGCACTGCCAGCACTACGTAGAGAAGGTTCAGCAGGTGAGGCATGGGCTTTACGGCCTCGATTCCGGCGGTCAAAAGTCCGAACACGAAATATACGGCGATAAAAACGAGCATCAGATAAAGAAGCCGGCCCACGATCGCCCACCAGCGTCCTTTGACGTAGGCCTTGCTTCTGGAAAGCGCCTGGGTGCCTCTCAGGCCTTCGGTAATGATCAGGATGTTGGCGAAAACGAACCATCCGGCGAACAGAAAGCCCGGTATGATCAGCAGGACGAAACCTAAGGCGACGACCAGGGACTCCAGAATCGAAACCCAAAGATACGGAAGGAAGAATCTGGCTCCCTCCCGCCAGGACGCTTCCGCGGTCAGGGCATGCCCGGATTTCGCGTACACTATCAGGGCCAGGGTCATGAATAGAGTCACGATTCCCTGAATTAAAACCCAGGCCGCCGAAATAAGGGATTCGGTCTCATGGTTCGGATAAGGGATCACCGTGATCATCTGGTTGCCGCTCTGCGCCGGAATAACCGCCACCCCGATGATCATCACGATAAACCCGGGCAGCAGGATCTTTACCACGGTATCCAGATTGCGCCGGTAAACGTCAAAGCATCTGCGAAGCAGGTCGGCTGGCCGGTCCAAGGCTGCCGACGGAAATCCGTCCTTGGCCGCGCGCAGCAGATCCTCTATATCCTCCGTCCTCCATCCGTTGGCAGAAAGCGATCGCCTGACGGTTTCTTCGCTGAAGCCGGCGGCGAGCTGGCTTCTCACGTAGTTCAGGCCTTCTTCGGTTGTCATTTTTTTCTGGTTAAGGTTGGCTGTCCGATGGCAGTATAACAAAAAACGCCTTCATTATAAAGGTGTTTGTCGGATCAGGCTGTGTGCCTCATTATCTGGAGCAGGTAGCGGGAATCGGACCCGCGCTCTAACCTTGGGAAGGTCATGTACTGCCATTATACGATACCTGCACGTGACGATATTATAACCCAAAGAAGTCCGGCCGCCAATTTCAGTTCGAAAGCGTCAGTATGCGAATGCCGTCCAGGCTGCTGTTCAGCCAGGCGTCGTAGCCCTTCGTCGCGTATAGGATGTGCTTGACGTGCCAAAGTTTCTTGCCGTCGGCATAGGAAACCTCGACCGGGTAGATGATGTGATAACCGAGCCGGCTTTCGACGATGGAGGGATAAACCTTGCCCAAAGGGCTGACGACTGCGATTTTCTCGAGCTCCGGCAGCGCCTGTCCGTGTTCGAAAAAACCGAGATCGCCGCCGAATTGGCCGGTGAACTTGTCGTCGCTTTCCTCGCGCGCGACCTGTTCGAATGTTTTGTCCCCGGACTTGATAGTGCTCAGCGCGCCGTAGGCGCGGTCCCACCCCTCTTCTTTCGAAGAATAGGAATGGGCATAATACATCCGCAATTTTTTGTCGACGACAGCCGGATAAACGACGTACTTGGTGAAGGTTTCTTCGTCGCCCCCGAAGTAGTCTTTGAGCAGTTTTTCGTATTCACCTTGTTTCCCCCGGGTGAGAAAAGTCAGTTCGTCGGAAAGCTCATCGGATTCGAGAGCCAGTCCAAGCTTGTGGAACAGAGTCTCGCGCCTGAAATTGGCGATGACTGCCTGTTTGGCCGCAGGCGGGGTCAGCTTGCTGTCCAACTTAAGCCCGATCCCGACCGCCTGATCACGGTCGTAAATCGATGCGTACCTGAAGCCGCTTACGTACGCCGGGAGCGTTTTCTTCAGGGTTTGGGATAACGGG
>JBLMZV010000028.1:0-18575 GCA_050259015.1 Candidatus Saccharimonadota bacterium | reverse complement strand
GCGTCTCGATATTCCTTAAATCGTCTTTCGGATTATCTTTGGGGGTTTCCAATATCCAATCCAACTTCTTAAGTTTCGGGTGCCTCGCCATCCGCTCAAACGCCGGAAGGCCGATCTTGCCCGAGCCGATGTTCTCGTGGCGGTCCAGATGGCTTCCCAAAGCGCCCTTGGAATCATTGATGTGCAGCACCCCAAGGCGCTCGAACCCGATCAGGCTGTCAAACCGCGCAAGCGCGTCCTTAAGCCCGTCCTCGGTGTCGATCCGGTATCCGGAGGCAAACAGATGGCAGGTATCCAGACAGATTCCGACCTCGTACTTTTTAAGCTGCTTATCGTCAAGAATGGCGGCCAATTCCTCGAAGGTATCGCCCACCACCCTGCCCGCTCCCGCGGAGATTTCGAGCAGCAGCCGGGTCTTCCCCTTATAGCCGTCCAGGATTTTCACGAGGCCTTTCACGACTCTGGCTAAACCCTCCTCGTCCGTAAGTTCCCCGAAACTCCCCAGGTGCGTCATCACGGCCCGGCAGCCCAACGCGCTGCCCCGCTCCAACTCCTCCCTGATCACGGAAACGGAGCCGTAATAGATATTGTTCTTGGTCGAGCTTAAATTGATGTAGTACGGGGTATGGATATAGAAGTCCTTCATCCCGTTCTCGTCCATCGCCGCCTTAAACTTGGCGGCCGTTTCCGGCGTGATCGGTGCGGGCTTCCCGCCGTGGGGCGACCGCGAAAAAATCTGAAACACCTCCGCGCCTACCCTGCCCGCATTGAGAGGCGCGTTCCACAAACCGCCCGCAATCGACACGTGTATTCCTATTTTCATGGTTTTTGGTTATCCATTTTAGCGCGGTGCGCGATAAAACCCATCGAGTCCTGGCTTGCCACCTCGTTGTCGTTGGCGATGGCGGACAAAAAAGAATCCTCGGCCCCGGGCCGGTCGCCCGCATCCAGGAGTCCTCCGGCCAGCCCGTAATAATATTGCGCCAGCAGGTCACGTCCGAAATACGATTGCGCCAGATTTTTTTCGTCACGATCCGAGATGCCGGGCCTTGAGAAATTCACTTCGTGCGGCTGGCCCGCAAAAAACCGGAAAGCCATGCCGTTTGAGACCGAAAACCAATCCCGGTCCAGGCCGTCGGCCGAAAAAGTGGTGTACAACGGCCGGTCGCGGAATGCCGGCTGTCTGCTGATGTAGCGCACGAGCAACGAGCGGAAGTTCTCTATCCTGTCCAAGCCGTAGATCCTGTTGATGGCGTCACGGTCCGCCTCCGGGTAAATGTCGTATCCGTCCGCCAGTTTGACGTCCGGCCTGACGTGGTTGATGCGCTGTTGATAGAACAGCGAGAAAACCATGGAATCGCTGGCGGTCCCGTCGAATGAGACCATCAGGACAGCGTTCGGCTCAAGGCTTGAAAGCAATTTCCTCGAATAGTCGTCCAGGAATCTGAAATCATGCAGATCATTGGCCGTAAAATTATGGCGGGCAAAAAATCCGGCGGACAGCGCCAAACTCAAGGCCAATCCCCCGGTCGCGAAACTTTTAGCGGGCACCGCCGAAAAAATCCAATACAGGCCGGCTGCGATCCAGATCGCGGCGATGGCATAAGCAGGCAGATAATAGAACGAGGTGTACGCCGCTCCGTCGAAAGTCCAGGGCAGGGACCTCATGAGGATAATCCCGAGGCTGTTGAGGGAGAAGATTCCCAGACCGAGCAGGGCGAAATTCCGCCTGTGCTTCAGCAGCCACCACAATCCGGGAACAGCGGCCAGGAGCAGAAAACCGAACTGGTCGAAAACGTTGCCCAAGAAAGAGGTTATGAATTCGGCCTTGTACTTCCAGGCGAAGCCGGCGGCCAGATCGCCATATTCGCTTCTTCCGACATGCTTGAGAAAAGCCCCCAGGCTCGCGCTGGTATCCGCCCACTGGTAAGCCGGGTGAAAGCTGGAGCTGATGGGCAGGTAAGCGTAGGCGGCAAGCCCGAGCACGCCCAGCACGCAGGCCGCGACTGCGGTCTTAAGCCTGACCGAAGGGTGCAGCTCATACAGTTTGGAATCCGGGATCTTCCGGACCAAAAAGGCGATGACAAAAAGCGGAACGAAAAACAGGATCATCTGATGGGCGCCGAAACCCAGTCCGAACAGCAAAGCCGACCACAGGACGTATTTCCCCTGCGGGCGCTGCCAATATTTCACCACCAGCCAAACCAGAACGCACACGAAAAGCAGATGAAGCTGATATATCTTGGCCATGATCGCCTGCGACCAGAAGATATCGGAAAAAGCCAGGAGCAAAGGGGCAAAGGCCGCGGCCAGGACCTGCGGGAAACTTCTTGCCTTGCCGGTAAACAGGCGCAGGCCGGTAAGATACAGGAAGAATAATGACAGAACAGCGCAGACTGCGGAAAACAGGGATAAACGGAAAGCTAAAGTTCCGAGAGGCAGCAGCGAAAACAGCTTGGCCAGGACCATGTAGGTCGGATAGCCGGGCGGATGGGGCACGCCGGTCGCGGCTATTGCCATGGTGAACTCCGCGCTGTCCCCGAGATAAATCGTATGCGGCGCCGTATAAACGTACACGACCAGCGGCACAAGCAGGACAATCGCGCCGAGGACGACCTCAGCCTTGTTTGCGGCCGCGTTTCTGACAAGCAGTTTCCAGGGCAGACTCATGCCTTCCCCGAAAATCCCGGACGAGAATTTTGATTCCCCGACCCTGCGCTCGGAAAAAGTTATCGGCACTTCCCTGATCCGACAGCCGCTCCGGTAAAGCAGGGCCTTAAGCTCGATCTGGAAGGCGTAACCGTCGGATCGGATGCTCTCAAGATCGATCCGTTTAAGCGCCTCCTTGCGGTAGGCCACCAGGCCGGCGGTGAGATCATGGGCAAAGTTCCCGGACAGAATCCGGGCGTACCAGTTTCCCGCGCGGCTGATCAGCCGGCGCCAGAAATTCCAGTTTTCGGTCCGGCCGCCCTGGACGTACCGGGAACCGATTACCGCATCGCTGTCCTTAAGCGCCGCAAGCATGCCCGGCAGCGCCTCCGGCGCATGCGACAGATCCGCGTCCATCTCGACGACGTAATCGACGCCCGGGTCCGCGATGGCCTCCTTAAAGCCTTCCCGATAGGCGGACCCCAAACCCTGTTTGCCCTGCCTTACCATAAGCCTCATATTCGGATCGGTCTTCATGAGTTCCCGGATCTCCTGGGCCGTGCCGTCGGGGGAATTATCGTCCACGAACAAAACCGGGTCCTTGGGCAGGACCTTTCTCAGCCTCTCCATGAGCTCACGGATATTCCGGCGTTCGTTATAAGTCGGGATTACGATCATTCTTACAGTTTTAGCCTCGATTCGAACGCAGTCTTGTCTTTGAACGGCCCGATGAGCGCCATGTTCAGGCGGTCCTCGCGCAGGATCTCGGCGGACATGCGGGCGATTTCATCGGATGTCACCTGATCAAGTTCTTCGAACGACTGCTTGACGGTCTTGATCTTGCCGATGAAAGCCTCCTGCCCGAGATACCATTCCAGCTTGTCGTGCGGATCTTCCATGGCCAGGGCGATCCGGCCCTTGATGTATTCCTTGGCTTTCTTGAGTTCGGACCCCCGCACGCCCTCATCCCGGATCTTGCGGAGTTCATCCAAGATGGCGGAGATTGCTTCCGGCGCGCTGTCCACCTTGAGCCCGGCCTGGATGGTGAAATTGCCGGCGTCCAGATAGTTGTTGAATGAGGCGTTGACGTAATACGCCAGTCCCAGTTTCTCCCTGATCTTGATGAACAGGCGCGAGCTCATGCCGCCGCCTAAAATAGCGGACATCAGCCGGAGCGCGTTGTTGTTCTTATGGCGGTAGGAATAGCCCCGGAAGCCCACGATCATGTGGGCCTGCTCGGTCACGCGGCTCACCAGCGACATCCGCGGCGCCTTCTGCTTGCCGTTAACGATCGGCGCGTACTCCGGCGTTTTTTTCGACGGCAGGCCACTCCAGCGCTCCTCGACAAGCCTCTCCAAAAGATTCAGATCGAACTGACCGGCCACGGCGATGATCATGTTCCCCGGCTGGTAGTATTTTTTGCGGTAAGAAAGCACGTCCTCGCGGGTTATCCGGCGGATGACCTCGGGCCGGCCTGCGATGTCGAAACCCAGGGGCGAATCCGGCCAAAGCAGCTCCTCAAACACCGAATCCACGTAGATCTGGGGATTATCCTTGTACATGTTGATCTCTTCGATGATCACGCCTTTCTCCCGTTCCATCTCTTTTTCGTCAATCAGCGGATCCTGCACCATATCCGTCAGCACGTCGAAAATCAGCGGCATATGCTCGTATGCCGAGCGGATGAAATATTGGGTATGCTCCTTGCCCGTATTGGCGTTGAATTCCCCGCCGATCGAATCGATGGTTTCCGACAGGCGCTTGGCGGAAGGAAACTTGCCGCTGCCCTTGAAGTGCAGGTGCTCCAAAAAATGCGAAATGCCGTTTAGGCGGACCGGCTCGTAGCGGGAACCCGCCTTGACGAAGATCGAAATGGTCACCGAAGAAGCGGTCTCGATAGGCACGAGCAGCAGCGTCAGCCCGTTCTGCAGGACCTTTTTGGTGTAAAGCGACGTCAGTGGCATAAATGTTTAGATGTTAGAGGCGCTCGGCGAGAAAGCTTTCGAGTTCCGCGATTTTGACCCGGTCCTGCTGCATGGTGTCGCGGTCGCGGACAGTCACGGCCTGGTCGTTTACGGAATCGAAGTCGAACGTTACGCAGTAAGGCGTGCCGATTTCGTCCTGCCGGCGGTACCGCTTGCCGATTGACCCTGTTTCGTCATACTGGCACATCCACCGCTTTTGTAAATTATGGAATATTTCCAAGGCAGGCTTGGACAACTCCTCTTTCTTGGAAAGCGGCAGCATCGCGACCTTCACCGGAGCCAGGGCTTTGGGCAGCCTCAGGGTGATTTCCGTCTCGTGCACGGCGTCTTCCTTGCCGGACCGGGCTTCCGATTCGGAGTAGCTGGAAAGCAGGATTGCCAAAAGCATCCTATCCACCCCGATCGACGGTTCGATCACGTGCGGCAAAAATCGCTCGTTAGTCTTGGGATCGAGATAGGTCAGGTCCTTGCCGGAAAACTTCTGGTGCTGCGACAGGTCGTAATCGGTCCGGTACGCCAGGCCGAACAGCTCCTTCTGTCCGAACGGATAGGAAAACTCCACGTCGATCGTTCGCTTGCTGTAGAAGGCCCGATCTTCCTCAGGGATTTCCACGTAGTGCACCCGCGACTCGTCCAGGCCGGTCGCCTTCACCCAGCGCTTCATCTCGGATACCCAGTGCTCGAAGCTTTTCTCCCATTCGCCGCCGTTGATGAAGTATTCGATTTCCATCTGTTCAAATTCGCGCGTGCGGAAGATGAAATTGCCCGGCGTGATTTCGTTGCGGAACGCCTTCCCTATCTGCGCCACGCCGAAAGGCACCTTCATCCGGCTGGTTTCCTGGATCTGCTTGAAATCCACGAAAATCGCCTGGGCCGTTTCGCCGCGGAGGTAAACCAGGGTGCTTTCGTCCTCCACCGGACCGAGATGAGTCTTGACCAGGATGTTGAATTGCCGCGATTCGGTAAACTCCTTGTTGCCGCAGTTCGGGCAGACGCCGCTCAATTGGTCCGCGCGGAACCGGCTATGGCATTTCTTGCATTCCACCAGCGGATCGGAAAAATTCTTCACGTGCCCGGACGCTTCCCAGACCTTAGGGTTCATCATGATGGCCGCGTCCAGGCCGACCATGTCGTCCCGTTCCTGCACGAACATCCTCCAGAACAGCTTCTTGATGTTATTCTTGAGTTCCGCTCCCAAGGGTCCGTAGTCCCAGGAGTTTGCCAGACCGCCGTAGATTTCCGAGCCGGGAAATATAAAACCGCGCCGTTTGGCGAGGTTAACCACCTTGTCCATGAGATCGTTTGTCTCTTTCATGTTTTGACGGATGACGCTGGTTTGCCTGGCTTAATGATGTTCCAGGCTGGTTTGCGCCACCCCTTTCTTGACTCTAATTATACCAGAAATCGCCCCCAAAATAAAAAAGGCCTTACGGCCGTTTATTCCTCTTACGTGCGGCGTTTAAGGTCTCGCCTGATCGCCGAAAGCTTGAGCAAAAAACCGAGCACGTAGGCCACGGTCAGGATGCCGAAAACGTAGATCATCCAGGGCGCCAGCTTAAACCCCTTTTCCCCGGCCGCCACGGAAAGCGCGATCAGAGGAAGGATGCCCAGCATGTTGGAGACAGTGAACTTCCCGTAGCTCAACGGAGAAACGCCCGCCATATAATTCCAGATGTCGAAAGACGTGAGGGGATTTATCTTGAGCAGGAAAATCGACCAGCTGCCGTGCCGCTTCATGAATTCTTCCCAGTGCCTGATATACCTGGCGCTGATGAAGCGTTCCAAAAACGGCACGCCGTATCTGCGTCCGATCCAGAAGCTTATGCTGGCTCCCACGAAGTTGCCGACGAGTATGAGTCCCAAGCCTGTCCAGAACCCGAAAAGCGCCGCGCCGATGGGGTAAACCACCCAGCCCGGAATGAAGGCGATCAGGACCTCCAGCACCACCAGAGTGATGAACGCGAACGCCGCCCAGACTCCGATGTCCTGCAGGTAGTCGCGGATGGTCCCCTCGTCATTCCTCAAAAGCTCGAACACCAGATGTTTGCCGGTGAACGACAACACCGCCCAGACGAGCAGCAGCGTCAGAGCGAGGGTCAGGATGATATCGATGATTTTTTGCCGGCGATCCATAACGGAATCATAACACGAAAAAAAGAAAAAAACCGCTCCCTCGCGGAGGAAGCGGCAACGGGACACAAGGGCCGTGGTTTGTTAGGCAATCGCCGGCCGGGGCAGCGGAAACACCGGCATCCTTTCGGCTCGCTCGAGCGACTCGAGGACGCGGCGGTTTTCCGGCGTATCGTCGAAATATCGGCAACGCCTCGCCCCGGAGCAGTCGAACTTCACCCAGAGCGCGCCGGGCATATCCTTCAGGACCTGGACATCCCGGATAGTCGAATCCTTCGAAAGCTTCGCGAATTCCGAGATCGATGCGTTCATTGGATCGGTAATGGCCATCCGTCCTCCTTTTCGGGCAACCAACATGCCTCCATTATACTACTTCAAATCTCCCTTGTCCCCTTGTCCGCGAATTTTCGGCTGAATTCCCCGTAGCTGCCGTTCTCGATCGATTCCCTAAGCCTCACCATCATCGTCAGGTAGAACCTTAAGTTATGCATGGTCGCCAGGCGGATCCCCAGGATTTCGCCGGACATGAACAGGTGACGCAGATAAGCTCTCGTGTAGTTTTGGCAGCAGTAGCAATTGCAGGCGGTGTCCAAAGGCGTAAAGTCTTCCTTGAATTTCTCGTTTAGGATATTGACCCGCACGTAGCCGTCCCCGTCCTGGGGTTTCAGGTTTACGTAGAGCCTGCCGTGCCGCGCCTCGCGCGTCGGAATCACGCAGTCGAAGCTGTCCACGCCCAAGCCGGCGGCGGTCACGATCTGCTCCGGGGTGCCCACACCCAGCAGGTGCTTGGGCTTATCCGGCTCCAGATAAGGCTCACAGGCGCTGACAGCCTCGTACATCTTATCGGCCGGTTCGCCCACGGCGATGCCGCCGATGGCGTAGCCCGGAAACCCGAGCGACTGGATCTGTTCTGCCGACTGCTGGCGGAGTTTCGGGAAGGTTGAGCCCTGCACGATGCCCCACAGCATCTGGCCGGGGTTCACCGCGGCGTCCTTAAGTTTGGCGTGTTCAGCCAAAGCCCTGATCGCCCAGTCATAGGTCCTCCGGATCGTTTCCTTAACGTGTTTCTCCTCGGCGGGAAAACCCGGAAACTCGTCCAAGACCAGGGCGATATCCGATCCGAGATTGGTCTGGATCTGCACGGACGTTTCCGGAGTCAGCACCCGCGTGGCGCCGTCGATCTCCGATTGGAACCGCACGCCCACGTCGGTGACCTTCACGAGCTTGGCCAGCGAAAAAACCTGAAAGCCGCCGGAATCGGTGAAGATCGCGGACTTCCAGTTCATGAATCCGTGCAGGCCACCGGCTTTGGCGATCAGAGCGTCGCCCGGCCGCTGCCAAAGATGGTACGTGTTGGCCAGGATCATCTCCGCGCCCCAGAACTTCAGCTCTTCCGCGGCCACGGCCTTAACCGCGCCCTTGGTGCCGATCGGCAAAAACACCGGCGTTTTGACTTCGCCGTGCGCCGTGCGGATCGAACCCGTCCGGGCCTTGCTGTTCTTGTCCTTAACTTTGATTTCGAAATTTCTTTGATCGCTCATCGATGTTTCAAATAATGTCCCAAAAGCGCCATCTCCGCCGCTTTGCTGGAATCCCTGGGGACGTGGCCGCCGCGCACCAGCAAATCCGTCAGATACTCCCGGCCGAATACGTATACGCCGCCGACTTTCTCGAACCCGAACTTAAGCGACGCCTTGCTGCTGAATACCAGCACCGGCACGGGATCTAAAACCACCCCTTGGCTGTCCAGATAATCCTTAAGCGCCTGGCGCTCGCTTAAGGTCTGCTCCAGAAAGCGCTTGGAATAGCCGTTCACGTACAACCGGCCCTTGTGGTGCTCCACGCGCCCCCGGTGGCTTTTCACTTCGATGGCGAACACTCCGCTGGGGCCGGTCACCGCGAAATCAATGTTGCCGCGAGCATGCGGAAAGGTCAGATCTTCGAACACCGCGAAGGAATCCGGCAGCTTCAACAGCTCCTCGCGGATCACGGTCTCGCCGGTCAAGCCGCGGCTTACAAAAAAAGCCAACAGATTGAAACGCTCATTCATCAAAATCAGAGGGTAAATGAACAGCGCCAAGCCGGCCACGATCAGAAGCCAGTACTCCGCCGTGTCCATGGTCAGGATTTTTGCGGCCACGGCGAGCACCGCCGCCAGCGTAAGGATCATGCCCAGGCGGAACTTGAACCTTTTGCGCTTGAGATAGCCGCTCTCGCGGCCGTAATATTTCGCCATAATCCATTACAGTTTACCATCCGGGCAAGAAAAAAGCACTTCTCACGAGAGAAGTGCTTCCGCCTGTGATTGCGGAATGAGGCCGAGGCCGTTGCAGTGCGGACAGACGTAGTCGAATTCGTCGTCGCCGCGGTGTCCGAACCCGCTGCAGAACGGGCAGGCAATCAGCCTGTCGATCGGCTGGGAATTCCGGCGGTTGGGCCGGATGACGCCCTGGGGCAGTTCGAGCGCGGTCATCGAGAGCCGGAACTTCTGGAGCTGCGGCTTGGTGAACCGCTTGCAGAAGCGCTTGTAGGCCACGTCGTTGGTGGCTTCCTTTTCCGAAACCGCGTAGGACTTGCCGATGTATTCGCCGCTCATGAACACCGCGTACCAGTGCTTTTCGCGGACGCTTGGGCTATTCGCCTTCAATTCCACAATATCCCCCTTTGAATTCTGACAATATATTATACTCCATTTTGGCGTTTTTGTCAAGAGTAATCGCGGCTAATCATCATCTTCAACTTGAAGAATATTTCCAAACTCAAGGAATGCGGCCAAAGAAAAGGACGCCGGATACAAACGGTATCCGGCAGCCTTATGATCGTAGCGTCAGACCTGGAAAAATTGCCTGAGTTTATTAAGCGCCGCCTCCCTGGCTTCCACCAGTTCGCCGAAGCATGTCTGATGCATGCGTCTCCGCAGCTCGTAAGAGACCGGCAGTTTCAGATAATCGAGCAGGATCGCTTTCTCCAGTTCCGTCAGGCTTCCTTGCAGCGCTTCGAACGCCGTAAACGAAAGCTGTCGGGAACCCAAAAACGTGAACCTGCCCATCACCGGCGGCCAATCCTTACGGCATGACACTGACATTGGTCCCCCTTAACGTTGTCCCCCGCCCCTTGGTTTAGATTTCTTAAAGCATCTGGCACTCAACTTCTATCGAAAGCAGTTGCAGTATGTTACAGTGCAACCGAAATTTTGCCAGCGCTGAAAAATTGCGTAGCAATTTGGAGCGAGCAGACGGAACAAGACTGGCACTTGCCGAAGGCCGAAGCGGCTTTGCCGCGAGTCGTGCCAGTCGCCGGATGCGAGCGAAACAAATTCAAGCAATTTTTTATTAGCTGGCGATTTTTTCTCCCGCTTTTTTCTAAAAAAAGCGGGGAATAAAAAAATAATAGACTTAATATAGGAGTTAAACAGGCAATAAAAAAGCCTACTTGAATGCTTGCGCAATCTTTCGGCTTCCGAACCTACTTCTTCGGCGGGTTGCTGACTTCCACCATCACCTTCCAGCGCTTGCCGAGCTTTTCGATGTACCCTGCGACCATGTAACCCTGCTTGAGCCTTGCCCGCAGCTGCACCACCGACACGTGTCGATGAATGGTTGGCGAGTTGAACCAGGTCGGTCCGACCCAGAAGCTCAGCATCCCGTCCTCGAGTTCCGCGTGAGAGGCGGAGTAAACTGACTCCTCGAACTGCGTCACCACCTGCCCGGGCAACAAGGTCGGGAGCGAAACGACGATTACTCGGCTCGTTCTTGTCATTCGATTGGTCCTCCTTGTCGTGTTCTACCCGATCACTTCCACCCGATCCTCGGCGATGCACATCGGCCCAGCCCAATAGACTTTCTCATCCAGCCACCCTGCGGCATCCACGGCTCTGCTTGTGGGCTGCTGGATGACCAGCTCCTGGATAAGGTCGTCGGCGAGGATATGATAAACCGGACGCTCGAGGCCGTGGATCACCGTGATCACTATCCCTACGCAGGCCGCGTTGACCCAATCAGGCATCGGCTCGACCAGTCCCGCCACGCGCTCCTCGCCGCCGTAATTGAACGGGGGCCTTACGATCCGCACGTCTTTGACGAAGTCCGGCCTCTGGTCCATGGCTCCTCCGATCAGTCGTCTATCGGCATCGCGGCGCGCTGCGCGGTCACGCACAGGCTACCGAAACTCGTGGTGCGGCAAAGGAAGCTGATGGCGACCTTCATCTGGTGTTCCCTGTCCTTGACGTGCTCCGTGGCGGCCTTCAGCGCACCCTTGGCGCATGCCACGCTGCAGAGATACCACTTCTCCCAGTATCTCCCCTCGCTGTCGCGCCGGGAACGCAGGCACTCGAAGCCGTAGTCAGTAAGCCTCTTGGCCACTTCCCGGTAGAACTCGGGGGTGTAGTCGTAGCCGCAAAGGCTCTCGATCATGATACCGTTGCTGCCATCCGGCAGCGGGCCGGGTTTCAGCGTGAGGACAGCCGTGGCGGCATTCAGCAGTTCCTGGCTGGTCGGCTTCCGCCAGAACGGCAGCATCGCGTCGTCGTCGATCGGTCCGGGCACGTCCTTGAGGGCCGGCACAGTTTCGAAGCGCCCCTCGGCGGTCACGCGCCCCCAGGCCAGGCCAAGAAGCATCCGTTCGAGCTTCTGTTTGTCCTCTTCGGTCAGGTTCTCGAGCCTGATCCTGAAGTGCCTGTCGTCCCGCATCCGCTCGGTCTCCACCTTGCGGACCATGTGATTCTCTTGTTCCATCCCTTGCCTCCTTGAAATTCATATAAGCATAATTAAAAAACGCCTTTTCGTCAAAGGCCGATTTTCAGGTTCAGGACGACATGGTATCCTCTTCTACATTCTACATATCACTCTATGCTGCCTTCCCGCAGGGTCCTGCGGATCCGTTTGTGGTCAGGCAGGATCGAGGCCACGAGGTCCCAGAATCTTTTGGAATGATTGAACTCCTTAAGGTGGCACAGCTCGTGCACCGCTATATACTCCGCCATCTCCGCCGGCAAAAAAACGATCCGGTAATTGAAGTTGAGGCGGCCTTTGCGTGAACAGCTTCCCCAGCGCGACTTCTGCCTGCGGATGGAAACACCCGCAACCTTCACGCCGATAACGGGCGCAAACCTTGCGATCAGCTCCTGCACCGTCCTAAGTGCCTGCCCGCGGTACCGCTCGTAATCGCCGGGCAAAGCCTTGGGCAGGAAACTGTTGGCCTTGCGTTCCTCCATGCGCGTCACGTGCTTCTTGATCCAGGCGGCTTTGCTTTTGACGTAACGTTCAATGACGCTGTCGGGCATGACGGACGGCGCGGAAACCCTCACCCGGCCGTCCGGAAAAACCGCAATGCGGACAGAACGTGTCCGCATGCTTTTTTTGATTTCGTATTCGATTGTCTGAATCGTCCCGTCCAAAAAGTCTAATGGTTACTTGCCGCCACGCCGCTTATCGGCACGAACTTGCTCTCCGGCGTATGCATGCCTTCGCTGTCGAGGCCGATGATCAATTCCGAAAACGGAAACCGCTTGGCCCAGTCGGTCAAAGCCTGCTCGTCGGCGCCCGATCCGTAGGCAAAGCCCACATACTGTCCGTTGACGTCGGGGTCCAGGTTGTTGCCGATCTTGGCGAAAAACGGGCAGCGGTCCAGCACTTTGGGATCGTCGAACGCGAACCGGACCTTGAGCGTGATGCTTCCGTCCTCGATCCAGTTATAATCCCGGTTGTAATACCAATTCTCGAACTTCCGCGGGAAATCCGGGTGGATCAAAGAGTGTTTGGGAGGAAAAAGTTTGTCGAAAATGCCCATATTCGATATTGCTTAAAGCTTTGCCTTAATACTACCACTAAACTTAACCGCCGCCAAAAAAATTCGAGAAATCAGCCGTTCCGGGCTTTTGCCCCGGAATCCCTGGTGACAAGCACCAGGCCCTTTTCGTTCTGGCGGTTGTGGGTGGCCTTATGCTGCCAGAGGTTGCCCAGACCGAAACCGCCGCCTATGATCAGGGCCTTGCCGCCGATAAGGAGCGCCAGGCATATGGCCAGCACGCCGTACACGCTGTGGTGGATGTGATAGCCGCGCCAAACCAGAGCGATCTCGCCGTATTTCCTGACCAGCATCCGTTCCAGCCAGTCATGGAGCAAAAATGTGGCCGCGGCCACTAATATGAACGCGCTGATTGCTATGATCATGCTTGAGATTATACAGAGCGCTAAGAAATCCGGAAAGCAATCCTCGATAAATCACGAATTGCTTTTGCTCCTTCGAACTTCTGCAGCTTTTTTGACCGGGACTTTTTTGCCTGATTTCTTTATTCCGAAAAGCTTTTGCTTCCTGGTCCGCGGCCAGCGCTTGATCTCGATCTCGCGCAGGATGGCGCTCTTGAAGTCCTTGTGCTTTTCGGAATACCTAAGGGTTACCGGCCGCCGGGTGCTGGTGTATCTGGCGCCCGCCTTGAGATGATTGTGCGCATGCAGGCGCTTCTCGACATCCTTGGCGATGCCGGTATAGAACGTCTGGTCCGCGCACTCCACGATGTAGACAAAGTAGATTTGTTTCTTCAAGAGTCTCTCCGGGTATAACAGCGGAGCTGCGAGCGCTGAAAAACCGTTTAGTTTTATAGCGAGTCTAGAAAATTTGCGATTGTCTGAGGAGTCCGATTAGGACGACGAGTCTCGTAAATTTTCGTTTAAAGACGGGCGTCAGAAAATCTACAGGTTTTTCATTAGCTCGCGCTTTTGGTCACCTTTTCTAAAAAGGTGACAAAAAAATAGTTTAGTTCAATCTCCAGATGGCGAAGTTGAGGACGGACGCGAACGTCACCCAGGCGATATAAGGCAGCAAAAGCCAGCCTGCCGGTTTCGAAATCCTGGCAAACACTATTACGGTCCACAAGATCGCAAGCCAGAGCAGGATAATCTCCACGAACGCGAGCCCCGGATTCTTAAGTCCGAAGAAGATCGCGGACCAGCCGACGTTCAGGACCAGCTGCAGCACGAATATGCCAAGAGCCTTCTTGACTCCCGGTTCATTCAATCCCCGTCTCCAAACCAGCCAGGCCGCGATGCCCATCAGCAAAAACAGGGTCGTCCAAACCGGCGCGAACAGCCAATTCGGCGGAGCGAAATCCGGTCTGCTTAAGGTCTTAAACCACCCCGGAATGGCCGGGGTCGTGAAGATCGTGCCGATCAGCCCGGCGCCTTCGCAAACCACGATCGCCAAAATCAGTTTCCAAAAATTTTTCATAGGATATTTTTTACTCTCCCGACCTGCCCGTCCTCGAGCCTGACCTTGATGCCGTGCGGATGAAAAGCGGAGTTGGTCAAAATCTCCGCGACTTTGCCGCGGGTCAGCTTACCGGTTTTTTGGTCAGCCTTAAGCACCACCTCCACTTCCGCACCGATTTTGATGTCGTCTCGATTTTGTCCGCCCATGATTTATATCCCCAAAAACTGGTACAGCTTGTGGATCAAAAAAGCCGGCCAGACCAGGGCCTTAAGCACACCCACCACGCCCATCCAGAACGTCGTGGAATGCTGGATGTAATAGATCGCCGCGCCCAAAAAAGCCAGCCCGTAACCGCCTCCCAAAATCCCATTTCCTTTGCACATATTTGTTTCTGGTTAATTAACTTGTCTTACTGTTATTTTAGCCTAAAGCAATAAAAAAGGCCAAGAAAGACATTGCGTCTTTCCTGGCCTGCGATGAACCTTTTTAGTTGTCCGTCTGTTGACCCTGCGCCAGCAGCGCGACCTTCCTAAAGTGCGGCCAGAGGATGGCCTGCTGGACCGCGATGTGCATGGCTTTGGGCCGGGTGAGAGCGGTCTTTGCGAGGAGCCGCCAATAACGCCATCTGGCCTCGGACAGGATGCCGATGTGCACGGCGCTCTTGAAGAGCGCGGCCAGGTCGTTCAGCGAGCAGCGGCCCACGATCTTGGACCGGTAGTTGCGGAGTTCAGTTTCGACCCGGCGGAAGTAGTTCTTGGCCGAGTAGAGCGACAGGAGCAGGTCCCGATAGCCGTTGACGAGGTTGTCCATGCCCATGACCGGCAGGAAGTTCGTTTCGCCGGTGGTATTGCTGCCGCTGGATTCCTTGATCAGCCGGCCTTCGTCGCGCAACCTCTGCCAAAGCCTGGTTCCGGGAAGGGCCATGACCATGCCGACCATAGCCACCGGCACGCCTGCTTCCTGGATGAACGCCAGCTGGTCGCGGAAGATCGTCTGCGGATTGTCGTGGTCGAATCCGACCATGAACCCGCCCATGACGGTAAATCCCCGCCGTTGGAGCTCGTTCACCGCGGATCGGAGATCCAACCCGGCGTTCTGGGTCTTGCCCGCTTCCTGGAGGCTTTCCGCGCAGGGAGTCTCGAGCCCCAAAAAGAGGTCGCCGAAGTTGGCCTTGCTCATGAGCGTCATCAGCTCCACGTCCCCGGCCAGATTGACGCTGGCTTCGGTAAGGAACTTGAACGGATAGCGGTGGCGCTTCTGCCAGGCCACGAGCTCCGGAAGCATCTTCCGGACTTCCCGTCTGTTGCCGATGAAGTTGTCGTCCACCACGAACACCGAACCGCGCCAGCCCAGATCATAGAGAGCGTCGAACTCCGCCATCATCTGCGCAACGCTCTTGACCCGGGGATTGCGGCCGTTCATCACCGTGATGTCGCAGAACTCGCAATCGAACGGACAGCCGCGGGAATACTGCACGAGCAGCGTCGCGTAGTCGCGGAGCTTCACCAACGACCACATCGGGATGGGAGTCGCGGACAGAGGCGGGCGTTTACCCGACTCGTAGCGCGGCTTGGGCTTGCCTCTAAACCAATCGGCCAGGAACTGCGGCAGGGTGACCTCCGCCTCATTGAGGACCAGATGGTCAACCTGCGGGAACTTGTCGGGTTGGGAGCTGAACAGCGGACCGCCGGCCACCACGACTTTGCCGAGAGCCTGGGCGCGCTCGATCAGCCTTTCGGCCGAGGATTTCTGCACGATCATCGCGCTGACCATCACGAGGTCTGCCCACAGCAGCTGCTCGTCCGTAATCGGCGCGACATTTTCGTCGGCCAGCCGTTTTTCCCAGTCCGGGGGCAGAAGTGAGGCCACGGTCAGCAGCCCCAGCGGCGGAAACGCCGCCTTGCGGGCCACGAACTTCAGACAGTAGCGGAAACTCCAGAAGGTCTGCGGATACAGGGGGTACACCAAAAGGATCTTCATTGATTCCTCCTAAGGAATCGGAAAGTGCTGTTTGTTAACCTTCAAGGTCACTCTATACCCTATCCCCCCTGCTGTCGAATGCGCAAAGGCCCCGAAAAAACAAAAAAGGCGCTTCCGATCGCTCGGAAGCGCCTTGCCTTAAGCAGGCTCCGTCGTGCCGTAGAGGCACCGTTTCAGGGTCTGCTCCGACGCCAGATGATGCAGAGCCCTAAGCGCCACATCCACGGCCAGTTCCTCCCCCTTGGTTTCCCACACATCCTTGACCCGGTTGCCGAACACCGCGTTGATGGTACCTGCCGGCAAGCCGCCGCCTTCGGTGGCGCACCACACGAACAGCGTCGCGGCCTCCATGGAGTAGCAGGCAACGCCCAGCCGTCCCATCTCCCCATGGCGGGTCCTCATCCGCTCCGAGAGCTCGCCGCGCAGATTCTTGCGGCCCTGCCCCATGTTGAAATCGGAAGTCGTCGCCTCCACCCCCGTCCAGTAGCGGCCGGGAGCGGTCTTCTCCGCGGAGGCGATCAGGGCCGCGATCACGCGGTGGTCAGCGAACGCGGGGTATTCGGGAGGCGCCCACACGTCCGATGCGCCGTCGAAGCGCACCGCGGCGTTGACGATGATGACATCGCCGGGATCCGAATCGAGGATGAGCGAACCGCAGGAGCCGACGCGAATGAACAGCCGCGCCCCGCTCCGCACGGCTTCGGGCAGCACGATGCCGGTCGATGCGCCGCCCATGCCCGAGGTCACGGCCGAGACCGGCACGCCTTCATAGCGGCCGGTGCAGGACCGAAGCCCCCGGTGTTCGTTGTCGTAGTAGGTCACATCCGTGAGCTTCTCGGCGATCATGTAGACGCGCCCGGGCGCGCCGACCAAGAGGCACAGGGGTGCCAGGTCGCCGGGGCCGGTGTGCAGATGGTACTCGAGAGCGTCCTTAGTCGTCGGGCGTTCAGCTTTCACGGAATTCCTCCTCGCCCTGTTCCTCGATGCGGAACGGCTTGACCGCATCCTCGATCCACTGGCGTTTCAGAACTTCCAGCATCATGCGCATGCCCTCGATGCGCTTGATCAGTCCGATGTCGTTTTCCCCGGTGATGGTGGCGCGAAGCTCCAAGACCCGGACTTCGCCTCTGATCATCTCCTCCAGGAGGAGGATCTCCAGGGGGTTATCCTGGAGCAACTCGTCGACGTGCAGCCTGATGGCGGGATCCAAACGGGCCAGAGCCATATTCCCCAACCTCCTTGTGGTTTGTAAGCATTATAGTCTACCGTTTTACCGGCGCTAAGTCAACCTAAGCAAAACATCTGGCTGACCGCGAAAAATCTTCTAAATTGCTCGGCCGAGCAGAACTGAAGATTCTTGATTTTTAAAAAAAGAAAAAGCGCTTCCGATTGCTCGGAAGCGCCATGCGTCTGCCTACTTACCCTCGTCGAACGGGATCGCCAGCTGTCCTGTCTCAGGCTTCTCGCTCTTCCGGATCTCCCGAAGCATCTCCTCAAGCTTCAGGAGTTCCGGGCAGTTTCGGAACTGGTGGTTGGCGAAGCTCAGGAGCAAGTCGTCGAGAGAGATGAGATGCAGTATGGCCTTCACAGCGGCCGGCCTGCGGAGCGGGTAGTCGCCTCGTTCAATGCGGTAAACCGTATTGTACGATAGGCCGACAGCGGCGGCTAACTCACGAGTGGACAGGCCACTCTTCTGTCGTCCGGCCATCACTAACTGGCTGACGAACTGACTCACATGTTGAGCGGTGGCAAACACTTAAGTTTCCTCCTTGAAGCGACATGGACGACAGACATGAACCCGAACATAATATTATAATTGCCCCCGCTTCCCCTGTCAACGAGCCATCCGCGGGGTCTCTTGTCATCCTGAACTTGTTTCAGGATCTCTTTTTGAGAGATAGATGCTGAATAAAATTCAGCATGACAAAGTTATCCGCCGGCAACTAAAAAACGGCTGCGGGAAACCGCAGCCGTTTCGATATTCAGGTTTATTTGCAGAAGCCTTCCAGCATTCCCAAAGGCCAGGTGTACCCGGTCTTGATCGCTTTGCAGTCCGGCTTGGTGTCCCCGTCGTAGACGAGCCTCCAACCACCGTCCCGTTTGGCGGCCAAAAACCGTCCCGATGGACTGTTCTTGTCCAAGGCCGCGACCGTAGAGAACTTCCCGGACATATACTCCGGGCTCTGGTTTATAGCGGACAGGGACAGTTCGGCAATGGTCTTGCCGTACTTCTGGGCCAAAAGCTGCTGCACAGCCACCTGGTCGTCGGGCAAAACCGATTCTTCCCACGGTTGGACGCACTTCTGCTTGGTCTGGCTCCAGGTGTAGCCCGCGGACGGGATACAGCCGTACTCGTCGCGGTCGCCCCCGAGCGCCTGCTGGTTATTGGTAGAAGGTGTCGCCTTGGGCTTGGTGACGACGTAGATGGATACGCCTACGGCCACGGCCACGATCAGGATCCCCGCGAACATAAGGAGCTGTTGCTTTTTCATGTTGTTTTAATGTTTATTGCTTATTTGAGGTTTCAATGTTACCCATATTGTACCTCAATAAATAAAAAAACGGAAGAATAAAGGGGGTCTTTTCGGAATCTTCAAAAATGCTCGGCCGAGCAGAACTGAAGAT
>JBLMZV010000027.1:0-24082 GCA_050259015.1 Candidatus Saccharimonadota bacterium | reverse complement strand
AAGCTTAAGGTGCCGGTGGTGGCCGAGGCTAAGATCGGCCCGAACTGGCTGGACATGAAAAAAGTAGAAGGCAAAAAATAAAAAAGGAAGAATGAAAACTCCGGCTTCGGCCGGAGTTTTTGAAAAAGAAAAAGGCGCTTCCCTAAGGTCGCGCCCGGAAACAAAAGTGGTTCTCGACTTAGCCCAGGTTGCGGAGAGTCCCGATTGATTTCCCCAAGAACCAACCTTGTTTCCGTTTTCTGTATAGCTTCCGGTTCGGATGGAAGTCAACATAAAACCCGCCTGTCAGCGGGTTTATGAGATGGAACTATTGTTTCGCGCTCTTGGCCACGAGTCTGGCCAGGCGGGACTTCTTGCGCGACGCGTTGTTCTTGTGGATCACGTTCTTCTTAGCGGCCTTGTCCAGGGCGGCGAAGGCGGCGGACAGCGCCTTGTTGGCCTCCTCGATCTTACCGGTGGTGGCCAGCTTGCGGACCTGCTTGGCGGCCTTGCGGGCCTTTTCCAGGGAAGTGACGTTCCGCACCCGGCGCTTCACGTTCTGTCGGGCGGCTTTGATGGCTGATTTAGTATTGGGCATTAGAAATAATTAGATTAGGTTAGTTAAGAGGATTAGAAGTAAAACTTGAGCGACACCTCGGTTTTATTCCATCTCTTTAGCTTCAAAAGCATACCAGATTCGAGCGGGCGTTTCAAGGGCCAAGGGTTGCGCCAAAATCCGGTGTTCTGCTATATTGGTTAGCCAAACAAGGAGGAGCCATGCGAATCGAGCTTTCGAAAACCGGCGGGTTCACCGTGATCCGGCCCGACGGTTCGACTTTGGAGCCCGAGGACGGCTGGCGGCTGGAAGAGGAGATAATCCGCGTGTTGGATTCTGGCCATCACGTCATTCTCGACCTCTCCGCCTGCGCGTTCTTAAACAGCGTCGGTTTGGGGGGACTCGTGCGCGCGTATACCCGGGCGGGGGTGATCAGGAAGATCTTCAGGTTATGCTGTCTCGGCAACGGGGTCAGGAGGCTTCTGGATATCACCAAATTGGACAGCATATTCGAGACCTACGACACGGTTGCGGAGGCTGTCGTCGGTCCGGTTACCGAGGAGAATTGAACAAAGGCAGTCGATGAGACTGCCTTATTTTTATTTATGCCTGACGCGCCTGGTTCTCTGGCGGATGGCGGCGATCCGGTCCCGCAGGTTCGCGGCCTGTTCGAAGTCGAGATTTTTAGACGCCAGGTCCATCTGGTCCCGCAGCTCTTCGATCAGGTACGTGATTTCCTGTTTGGTCATGGAGCCGATATCTTTGGGATCGGCCGCCGCGGGCACCTCTTCCTTTTTGCCCCCCAGCCTGGTTTCCTTGATCTCTTTCTTGATGCCCTGCGGCGTGATCGAGTGTTCTTTGTTGTAGGCTTCCTGGATCTTGCGCCGGCGCTCCACTTCCGAAATCGCCCTGTCCATGGAACCGGTCACGCGATCGGCGTACATGATAACGCGGCCGTTGACGTGCCGGGCCGCCCGGCCCATGGTCTGCACAAGCGACGTCTCAGACCTCAAAAACCCTTCCTTGTCCGCGTCGAGAATCGCCACCAGCGACACCTCCGGCAGGTCCAAGCCTTCGCGCAGGAGGTTGATGCCGACCACCACGTCATATACCCCCAGCCGCAAATCCCGCAAGATCTCCAGCCGTTCCAGGGTATCGATATCGGAATGGAGATAATGGACCTTGATGCGGTACTCGGCCAGATAGGCGGCCAGCTCTTCGGCCATGTTCTTGGTCAGCGTGGTGACCAGGGCGCGTTCGCCGTGCGTCACGATCTTCCGGACTTCTTCCATCAGGTCGTCCACCTGGTTCTTGGTCGGACGGATCTCGACTATGGGATCCAGAAGGCCGGTCGGTCGGATCAGCTGTTCCGCCACCTGTTTGGAAATCTTAAGTTCCCGCTCCTTCTCCGGGGTGGCGGAAACGAAGACGGTCTGTCCGATCCGTTCTTCGAACTCCTCGAACTTCAGGGGACGGTTGTCCACGGCCGACGGCAGCCGGAATCCGTAGTCGACCAAAGTCCGTTTGCGGGAGAAATCCCCGTTGTACATGCCCTGGATCTGCGGAAGGGTGATATGGGACTCGTCGATGAACAGCAGGAAATCATCGGGGAAATAGTCTAAGAGGGTCGAGGGCGGTTCGCCGGGCTTGCGGAAGTCCAAATGGCGGGAGTAGTTTTCGATGCCGTTGACGTAGCCGGTCTCTATCATCATCTCGATGTCGAAATTGGTGCGCTGCTCGATTCTCTGGGCTTCCAGTTCTTTGCCCTGGGACTTGAAGAGTTTGACCTGGTCCCTAAGCTCCGTGCGGATATTCTCGATGGCCGCCAGGAGTTTTTCGCGCGGGGTGACGAAATGCTTGGCCGGGAAAATGGTGATGTCGTCGCGCTTGCCCAGATCATGGCCGGTCAGGGGATCGTGTTCCGTGATCGCATCCACCTCGTCGCCGTAGAAGCTGATGCGGACGATCTTGTCCGCGGAGGCGGGGATGATCTCCACGGTATCGCCGCGGACGCGGAAGGTGCCGCGGGTCAGGTTGACGTCGTTGCGGAAGAATTGCAGATCGGTCAGGCGCCTGAGGAACTTGTCGCGCTTGAGGGATGAGCCGACCTTCAGGAGGATGGACAGCTCCAGGTAGTTATTCGGGTTGCCCAGGCCGTAGATGCAGGATACGGACGCCACGATCAAGACGTCCCGGCGGGACAGCAGGCTTTGCGTGGCGGCGTTCCGGAGCTTGTCGATCTCCTCGTTGATCTCCGTTTCCTTTTCGATGTAGGTGTCGGAGCGGGGGATATAGGCTTCCGGCTGGTAGTAATCATAGTAGGACACGAAGTAGTGGACCGCGTTTTCGGGAAAGAAGTCCTGGAATTCGGCGGCCAGCTGCGCGGCCAGCGTTTTGTTGTGCGAGATGACGAGCGTCGGCTTCTGGGTTCTTTCCACCAGGTTGGCCATGGTAAAAGTCTTGCCGCTGCCGGTCACGCCCAAAAGCGTCTGGTAGCGAAAGTTTTTCTTGAGCCCAAGGGCCAGCTTTTCGATGGCCTCCGGCTGATCGCCGGCCGGCTTGAACTTGGAAACGAGTTTGAATCGGTCCATATATTTTATTAAGGGTTGCCGTCTCGTTTAAGGCTAAATTTTATTGTACCAGACCCGGGAAGGCTTTGTATAGGGAGCCTTATCCCTAAAGAAAAACCGCCCCTCATGTCATGTGGGACGGTCGCGCGATTTTCTTAAGATGGATGGCGTTGGCTGTGAAGACCCGGCCGGTCAGGCTGTTGCAGAGAGTCAGGGTCCTGGGGTGCAGCAGCAGCCCGCAGTCGTCGTCATGCTGGTCCGGGCGGTCTCCGCCTTCGCCGTCCGCCTGCCGGAGCCGGCACGAGCAGGCCAGGTCGCTTCCGGCAACGGACAGGACCTCGAACGGTCCCATGCCGTACCAGACGATTTTGACGTGCTGGCAGTGGCTGCTCTCTTCCCATTCCACGATGTCGCCGGCTTGGAACTGTTCCAGCCTGCGGTAGTAGCTGTTGAAATCCGGGTAGATCGCGGCATTCTTTCGAAAATCCACCAAACCCTCCTTTGCAGTGTATGTTATGATAGCATATTTTAGGGAATTTGTCAAGGGTAGGGGCAAAATAAAAACGCATTGTGGGGGCAATGCGTTTTAGGCCGAATCCAACCGGAAGGGCAGGCCCTTGGGGAAGATCATCTGCCAGAGGATGACGAAGGCGATCAGGGCCGGGAGGGCGACGAGAAACCCCAGGCGTTCCTTGAGGGACGCAAACATGACTCCTCCTTGATAAGCCGGGAGCATAACCTTGCCCGGGTCAAAAGAAAAGAAACAGGGGCTTCGCGCTACCGTGCCCCGAACTGCTTGGCCAATTTTTCGGCTTCGTCCAGGCGCCTGCGACCGGCTTCGTATTCCGCCAGGAGCAGCTTGTCGAAGTCGAGGTTGGTGTTCCAGGCGCCGTGCAGGGACTCCTTCTGGGCGCGCAGGTCAGCCAGGCGGTTGAGCACGATCAGACGCTCCGTGGTGCCGGTCATGGGCTGTTGCGGCTCTACGCCGAACACCGCGACGAACTGAGCCCGGTCCGCTTCCTTGAGAACCCGGGACTGCGTCATGCTGGAGGCCATCGCACCGCCGATGAGGATGCCGACAGCGGCCACGACCAATGCGATCCGGATTTCGGTCTCTTTGAGCACATCTCCTCCTTGGTCTGTGAAACAACTAAAGATAGCTCAAATCGGCCTTTTTGTCAACGTTTTCCGCATGACGTATAATGAATTGGCTATAGGTTTTTAACGCGCGAATTCCATGATCGGATCACTCAAGGGAGCGGTGCAATACAAGAGCGCAAGCTTCATCATTCTCGAAACCAACGGCGTGGGGTATAAAGTGTTCCTGCCCCCGACGCTTCTGTTTACCCTGAAAATCGGACAGCCTCTGAGCCTGGTCATCTACACGCACGTGCGCGAAGATCAGTTTACGCTGTTCGGATTCTCGACCCTGCCGGAACTGGAATTTTTCGAACTCCTGCTCACCGTTTCGGGGGTCGGCCCCAAGTCGGCCTTAGGGATAATGTCGCTTGAGAGTCTGGATATGATCAAGTCCGCCATCGTTTCCGAAGACCCGTCCGTGTTCACCAAGGTCTCGGGCATCGGGCGCAAGACCGCGGAGCGGGTGATTGTGGAGCTGAAAGAGAAACTGAAGACCGAGATTTCGGCCGCTCCGATAGCCAGGGAGCACTCGGAGGCTTTGGATGCCCTGGTGTCGCTCGGGTACTCCCAACAGGAAGCGCGGGACGCCCTGAAGGATATGCCGGCCGACGCCGACCTGCAGAGCAAGGTCAAGGCCGCGCTTAAGAAACTCAACCGCTAAGATGACTGACATCACCAAGAAAATTTGGGACAAGAAAACCATCGAGCTTGAGGGCTCGATTTTGCAGTCTTGGGTCTGGGGCGAATTCCTGCAGGGCTTGGGCAAGAAAGTCCATCATCTCCAGGGCGGCGATTTCCAGGCGCTGGTGGTGGAGGCCGCGCTGCCGCTTAAACGCAAATACCTGTATTGTCCGCGGGGCCCGATAGGAAACCAGGAACAGGCCGTCGGGGCGCTGCGCGACCTGGCAGCCGCGGACCCCCTGGTGGTGTTCTGTCGGATCGAGCCTTCTGCCGCGCCGCAAAACCTTATGAAAGCGGACAAGGATACCCAGCCTACGCACAACTGGGTCTTAAATCTTATGGAAAGCGAGGAGCGGCTCTTGATGAACATGAAACCGAAGCACCGGTATAACCTCAATCTGGCCCAGCGCAAGGGTGTGACCGTGAGGGAAGGCGGCAAGGAAGACCTGCTGACCGCCTACCGGCTGCTTTTGGAGACCGCCGGCCGCAACGCATTCCGGCTGCATCCCCAGGATTATTACTGGCAGCTGTTCGAGCATCTTTATTCCAAGAACCTGCGGCTGCTGCTCTGCGAATACAAGGGCGAGGTGATCGGCGTCAATTTCCTGACCCTGTTCGGGGACTCCGCCGTTTATCTGCACGGGGGATCGAGCCAGCGGTACAAGGAAGTCATGGCGCCTTATCTGCTGCATTGGGAAGCCATCCGGCTCTGCCGCGGTTTGGGGCTTAAGGAATACGATTTCGGCGGCGTGGCGCCGGAGGGTCAGGCCAATCACCCCTGGGCCGGCATCACCAGATTCAAGAAAGGTTTCGGCGGGCGGGAAACGGTGTTTCCCGGCAGCTTCGACCTGGTGCTGTCCCCCGTTTGGTATAATGTCTATAAGCAAGCACGTAAGTTCCGTTCACTTCTGAAACAGAAGTAGGAGAAAAACTATGCAATTCAAGATCGCCGTTTCCGGTTCCGCCAGCGACAATTGCGCGGAAGGAGCATTCAAGAAAGCCTATGAGGTAGGCCGACAGATCGCCCTGCATAACGCCGTTTTGATCACCGGGGCCACCATCGGCATCCCGCAGTGGGCGACCAGGGGCGCGAAAGCCGTGGGAGGCATTTCCATTGGACTGTCGCCGGCCGTATCCAAGCAGGCGCATGTGAAAACCTACCGGTTACCCACGAATTACATGGACCTTATCATCTATACCGGCTTCGATTATTCCGGCCGGAACATGCTTATGACGCGGGCTTCCGATGCCGTGATCACGATCTGCGGCCGCATCGGCACCCTGAACGAATTCACCACGGCCTTCGAGGATCGCCGGGTCATCGGGGTGCTTACCGGCACCGGCGGGGTACAGGGCGAAATCGACGATATCCTCAAGGTCGCGAAAAGGGGCCGCAAGCGGATCGTGTTCGATGAAGATCCCAAGAAACTGGTGGAGAAGGTGATTCACCACATCCGCCTGAACGAACGCGAAAAACACCCGGCCCGGCACAAGGAAGTGAACTGATGATTCTCCTGCTCGACACGACCCGCGCCCAGACCGTCTGGTTCGCCCTCATCGACAAGGGCGAATTGTTTTCGGAGACGACCTGGGCCACCAATCGCGATTTGTCGGAGCGGCTGCTGCCGGAACTGCAGAAATTCCTCAAACGCCGCAAGCTGTCGTTGGACAAGCTGGAAAAGATCGCGGTGGTCGTCGGTCCCGGGCAGTTCAGTTCGGTGCGCACCGGGGTGGCGATGGCCAACGCCTTAGCCTTCGGTCTTGATCTGCCGGTGGTCGGTTTGCGGGGGGAGCGAAAGACCGAGTTTTCAGACATCGCCCGGGATAAAGGCTTGCCCATGGTTTTGCCCTATTACGACCGGGAGCCGAATATCTCCAAGCCGAAGAGGCTCAAACTTCATAAAATTTCATGATGAACCTGACCGCATACGTCAAAGTGCTCCGCAACTTCAATTTCACGAAACTCTGGATATCCCAGGTCTGTTCGCAATTGACCAACTACCTGTTGAGTTTCGTGGTCCTGATCAAGGCCTTCAAGCTGACGCAGTCGTCCTCTTCCGTGGCGATCATCGTGATCTCGTTCGGCGTAGCCGCGGTCATCTTCGGCAGCCTGGCCGGCGTCTATTCCGACCGGTTCGACCGCCGCAAGCTTTTAACCATCGTCAATTTTGCGCAGGCCCTGGCCGTGGCCTTCTACATTCCGTTCGGGGGGAATTTCTGGGCTTTGGCCCTGATCACGTTCATTTATTCGTCCTTAAATCAGTTCTATATGCCTGCCGAAGCGCCGTCTATCCCGAATCTGGTGTCTAAGGATGAACTTCTGGTGGCCAACAGTTTCTTCTCCTTCACCTCTTCGGGATCCATGATCGGCGGATTCATCCTGGCCGGACCCGTCACGCTGCTGTTCGGGTCCACCGGAGTCTATGTCCTGGGCATGGTTCTGCTTTTGATCGCCGGCATCGCCACCCTGCTCCTTCCGAGCCTGAAGCCGGAACAGGGAGGGGAGAAAGACTTCATCTCGAATGTCTGGAAGGAATTCAAGCAAGGGATCAGGCATTTCTGGCAGTCAGATACCCTGCATTTTCCACTGATCAGCCTGGTGGTAGCGCAGATCTTTAACGGCATGCTCATTACCATTGCCCCGGCTTTTATCGACAAAATCCTGAAATTGCCCCTGGAACAGGGGACTTATTACATGATTGCCCCCTTGGGAGTCGGAATATTGCTGGGCGCCCTGCTTTTAGGCCTGGAAAACCGCTATTTTTCCAAACCAGCCATGGTTTTGACGGGATTTTTCGGCATGGCTCTGGCCATGGGGTTGTTGGCCGCGGCAGCCAAATGGCATTTTTTGGGATTTTACCCGGTTTTGGCGGTTTTATTGGGGTATTTTAACGCCCACATCTTCGCCCCCAGCCATTCCATCATCCAGCAGTATGCCGTGGACGACGTCCGCGGCAGAATCTACGGAGCGCTTTACGTCCTTTTGCAGGCCTCAGCCACCCTGCCCACTGTCATCATCGGATTGACCGCGGATAAGCTGGGGATACCGACCATCATGGCTGCCATTGCGGTGGTTTTGGTCGCGGTCGGCTGGGCGATAATTCCGCTTAAGAATCGTGTTTTTTCTCCTCAACTTGACAAACTCGGGTGATGGTTTAGAATATTTACGTGATTATAAATTCAATAAGAACATAGCCTAACGCGGCTCTTTTTGCCTATGTGCAAAAAGAGGGATTCTTTTATGTCTAAAAACGAGAATATGGCTAATTTAAGCCTAAATTTTCAGAAGACATCTCGGCTGTCCGGCGGGCGTAAGTTTTTTACGCCATTCCAAGAGGTCATGGAAATGCCGAACCTGATCGAGGTGCAGCTTGTCTCGTACAAGTGGTTTTTGGAGAAAGGGCTTAAGGAATTGTTCGGCGAGATCAACTCGATCAAGGATTTCACCGGCAAGAACCTGGAACTGTTTTTCGGGGATTATTATTTAGACAAACCAAAATACGACGAAATCACAGCGAAGGAGCGCAACACCACGTTTGAGGCTCCTCTTTATGTTTCTGTGAAACTGGTGAACAAAGTCACCGGCAAAACCAAAACCCAGGACGTTTATCTTGGGGATTTTCCTTTGATGACTCCCCGGGGCACGTTCGTGATCAACGGCGTGGAGCGCGTCGTGGTATCGCAGCTCGTGAAATCGCCGGGCGTGTTCTTTACCGGCGAGACCACCCGCGGCCGCAACTGGTACGGCGCCAAGATCATCCCGAACCGCGGCGCCTGGCTGGAACTCGAGACCGACATCAACGGCGTGATCTCCGTGAAGATCGACCGCAAGCGGCGCATCCCGATCACGGCTTTACTGCGCGTGTTCGGATTCGGCAGCGACGAGGAAATCCTCGCGGCGTTTTCCGAAGTGGACACCAACCCCGACATGCGCTACATCCAGAACACCTTGGACAAGGATCCGGCGAAGAACGCGGACGAAGGATTCAAGGAAGTCTACAAGCGTATCCGCCCGGGCGACCTGGCGACCGTGGACAATGCCCGGTCCCTGATCGAGGCGATGTTTTTCCACGCCGACCGCTATGACCTCTCCGAAGTCGGCCGCTACAAGCTCAACCAGCGCATCAACGTGATCGACGAGGCTCGCGCCAACGACCGGATTTTGACCAAGCAGGATTTGACCGACATCGTCCGCGAGATCATCCGCCTGAACAACTCCCAGGAACCGTGGGACGACATCGACCATCTGTCCAACCGCCGCGTCCGCGCCGTGGGGGAGCTGATCCAAAGCAAGTTCCGGATCGGCTTGGCCCGCATGAGCAGGATCGCCAAGGACCGCATGAGTTTGGCTGACATCGAAACCGTCACTCCGGCCCAGCTGATTCACGTCCGCCCGATCGTCGCGGTGATCCAGGAATTCTTCTCCTCCTCCCAGCTGTCGCAGTTCATGGACCAGACCAACCCGCTCGCCGAACTGGAACACAAGCGAAGGCTTTCGGCCATGGGCCCCGGGGGTCTTTCCCGCGAACGCGCCGGATTTGAAGTCCGCGACGTCCACCGCAGCCACTACGGCCGTCTCTGCCCGATTACCACTCCGGAAGGTCCGAACATCGGCTTGGTGGCGCACCTGGCCTCCTATGCGCGCGTCAACGAATTCGGGTTTATCGAAACGCCTTATCGGATCATCTCCAAGCAGCTGCCGAACGACGGCCATTCCGCGGTCGGCCGCCTGGCTCTGTTCGATCTTTTGGACGAAGCCGGCGCAGTCCTGGTCCCGGCGGGTTCGGAAATCACCAAGGAAGCCGCCCAAAAGCTGGCCTCCAACAAGACCCTGCCCGAGGTCAAGGTCAAACCGTTCGTTACGGACGAGATCGTTTACCTGGACGCGTATGAAGAGCAATACTCCGTGATCGCGCAGGCCACCATCAAGATCGACGACCGCGGGAACTTCGTGGAAGACCGGACTTCGGTCAGAGTCCACGGCGAACCGTCCATTGCGGAAACCGCTTCCATCGACTACCTGGAAATTTCCCCGAAGCAGATCATTTCCATCACCACTTCCCTGATTCCGTTTTTGGAACATGACGACGCCAACCGCGCCCTCATGGGTTCCAACATGCAACGCCAGGCCGTGTCCTGCATCAAGCCGGATTCGCCGGTCGTGGGCACAGGCGTCGAAGGCAAGGCGGCTTACGATTCCGGCCAGGTCATCATCGCCGAAAACGACGGCGTGGTTTCCTCGGTGTCCGGCGACAAGGTCACAGTCCTCGAGAAGAACGGCAAGAAGCGGGAATACCTCCTGTCGAAGTTCATCCGCTCCAATACCTCCACTTCCATCAACCAGCATCCGATCGTCTATAAGGGCCAGGAAGTCAAAGCCGGAGACCCCTTGGCTGACGGCGCGGCTATCCAGAACGCCGAGTTGGCCTTGGGCCAGAACATGCTCGTATCCTTCCTGTCCTGGCGGGGCGGCAACTACGAAGACGCCATCCTGATCTCCTCCCGCGTCGTCGAGGAAGACCGCTACTCCTCCATCCATATCGAAGATTTCAAGATTGACGTGCGCGACACCAAACTCGGGCCGGAAATCATCACCCGCGACATCCCGAACGTCGGCGAAGAGAAACTGAAGGATCTCGACGAGAACGGTGTCATCCGGATCGGGGCGCAGGTCAAGGCCGGCGACATCCTGGTCGGCAAGATCACCCCGAAGGGCGAGACCGATCTGACCGCGGAAGAAAAACTGCTGCGCGTGATCTTCGGCGAGAAGTCCCGCGACGTCAAGGACACCTCCCTGACTCTGCCGCACGGCGAGTACGGCAAGGTTGTCCATATCCGGGAATTCTCCCGGGAGCAGGGCGACAAGCTGCCGTCGGGCGTCATCAAATCCATCCAGGTTTCCGTGGCCGTGTTAAGGAAGATCCAGGTCGGCGACAAGATGGCCGGCCGCCACGGCAACAAGGGCGTCATTTCCCAGATCATTCCGGTGGAAGACATGCCGTTCATGACCGACGGCCGACCGGTGGATATCATCCTCAATCCGTTGGGCGTGGCCAGCCGTATGAACATCGGCCAGATTCTCGAAACTCACTTGGGGCTGGCGGCCAAGAAGCTCGGCTACAAGGTCGCTTCGCCGGCCCTGGACGGGGTGCCGGAAGAGACCATCAAGGAAGAATTGGAAAAAGCCGGCTATCCGCGCGACGGCAAGGTCACTCTTTATGACGGCAAGACCGGCCAGGCGTTCTCCGAAAAAGTCACGGTCGGTATCATCTACATGCTTAAGCTCCACCACCTGGTGGACGACAAGATGCACGCCCGTTCCACCGGCCCGTACTCCCTGATCACCCAGCAGCCGCTGGGCGGCAAGGCGCAGTTCGGCGGACAGCGGTTCGGCGAAATGGAAGTCTGGGCCCTGGAAGGCTACGGCGCGGCCCACACCTTGCAGGAAATGCTGACCATCAAGTCCGACGACGTGGTCGGACGCGCGAAAACTTACGAATCCATCGTTAAGGGCGAACCGATCAAGAAACCCAACGTGCCGGAATCCTTCCGGGTGTTGGTCAAAGAGCTGCAGAGCTTGTGCCTAAACGTCGAATTGATCGGAGAGAAGAAGGCTGAAGAAACCGAAGGCGACGAGACCGGCGAAATCCGGGAACTCGCCACCACGGATGTCCGCGATGCCGAGCCGATAATGGAGCCGGTCGCGGAAGACACGGGAAAAGCCAAAAAGAAAAAAGGTAAAAAATAACCTCTCTTTCTTAAATTAACCACGAATCATGCTGCAACAAACCGAAGAATTCAAAGCCGTAAGGCTGAAACTGGCTTCTCCCGACGACATCCTCAACTGGTCTTATGGCGAGGTTACGAAGCCGGAAACGATCAACTACCGGACGCAGCGTCCGGAAAAGGACGGGTTGTTCGACGAGAAGATTTTCGGTCCGATCAAGGACTGGGAATGCTATTGCGGCAAATACAAGCGGATCCGCTACAAGGGGATCATCTGCGACAAGTGCGGCGTGGAAGTCACCCGGGCTGCGGTCCGGCGCGAACGCATGGGCCACATCAAGCTTTCGGCTCCCGTGGCGCACATCTGGTTTTTGCGCGGCGTCCCGTCCCGTTTGGGGCTCGTCCTTGACCTCTCCGTACAGGAATTGGAAAAGGTGGTGTATTTTGCTTCCTATATCATCACTTCGGTAGACGAGGAAGCCCGGGCGGCCACCATGGAACAGATAGAGCGCGAATTCAAGAGCAAGAAAAAAGAGATCGAGAGCCGCTACGAGGGACTTCTGTCCCAGGCCAAGCAGGGGAAAGCGCCGGCCGGCGAGGATAAGGATCTGGCCGCGGCCAAGGAAGATACGGAAGTCATGCGGGTCCGGGACATGTGGGCTAAAGAGCTCGAACATCTGGAATCGATCCGCGACCTTGCCCGGTCGGAACTTAAGTCCATCAAGAAGAATCAGATCATCTCGGAACTCGAGTACCGCGACCTGTCCTTAAAGTACGGCCCGGTGTTCCAAGCCGGCATCGGCGCGGCTGCCATCAAGCAGCTGGTCGAGGAAGTGGATCTGGAAAAGCTGTTCAACGAACTACAGGCCGACATCGCGACCGCCGAAGGCGTGAACAAACGCAAGCTGATCAAGCGGCTGAAACTGGTCAAATCCATGATCCGCGCCGGCATCCGGCCGGACTGGATGATCATCACCAACCTGCCGGTCATCCCGCCGGACCTTCGACCGATGGTCCAGTTGGACGGCGGCCGGTTCGCCGCGTCCGACCTAAACGACCTTTACCGCCGCGTCATCAACCGCAACAACCGGTTAAAGAAGCTTCTGGAAATCGGCGCGCCCGAGGTCATCACCCGCAACGAAAAGCGCATGCTGCAGGAAGCGGTGGACGCACTGATCGACAACTCCATCCGCCACGGCAAGGAGGTCACCGCCTCCACCGGCCAGAAACGGAAGCTCCGCTCCCTGGCCGACATGCTTAAGGGCAAGCAGGGCCGTTTCCGCCAGAACCTGTTAGGCAAACGCGTCGACTACTCCGGCCGCTCCGTCATCGTGGGCGGTCCGAGCCTGAAACTGCACCAGTGCGGCCTGCCCAAGAAGATGGCTTTGGAACTGTTCAAACCGTTCGTAATTTCCAAATTGATTTCACGGGAGTATGCCCACAACGTCCGTTCCGCCAACCGGCTGATCGAACAGGGGAGGACGGAAGTCTGGGATATCCTGGAAGAAGTGACCAAAGAGCATTACGTCCTCCTGAACCGCGCTCCGACTTTGCACCGCTTGGGTTTCCAGGCGTTCCTGCCAGTCCTTATCGAAGGCAAGGCCATCAAGATCCACCCGCTCGTCTGTCCGGCTTTCAACGCCGACTTCGACGGCGACCAGATGGCCGTGCACGTTTCGCTGACGGCGCCTGCCCAGGAAGAGGCCCGCAACATCATGCTCTCCTCCCGCAACCTTTTAAAGCCCGCTTCCGGTGAACCGATTATGGGCCCGAACCAGGACATGGTCTTGGGTTGCTATTGGCTGACCCGGATCCACCCCAACGAAAAGGGCGAGGGCAAGGCCTTCGGCAGTCCGCAGGAAGCGATTCTTGCCTACCAGTCCGAGATCATAAGCCTCAAGGCCAAAGTCAGGATCCGTTTGGGCGAAGGCTGGGGCAACAAGGGCGTGCTCGAGACCTGCGTCGGCCGCGTGCTGTTCAATCAGATGCTTCCTGAGGGCATGCGGTTCGTGAACGAAGTGATGGACAAGAAGAAGCTGCAGCAGGTGGTCCAGATTTGCTACCGCGATTTCGGCATCGACCGGACCGCCCAGCTTTTGGACGACATCAAGGACCTGGGTTTCGAATACGTGACCAAGTCCGGGATTTCCTGGGGCATGGACGACCTCCGCGTCCCGGAGATCAAGAAGCAGCTCTTAAAGAAAGCCGATGAGGATGTGCTTGAGACTTTCGAACAGCACCAGCAGGGCTTGCTGACCGACCAGGAACGCGTTAATCGCGTCATCGAGATCTGGGCCGAAGTCAGAGACCGGGTCACCGAAGCCATCACCACCACGCTGGACGAATACGGCTCGGTCTACCAGATGGTCACCTCGGGCGCCAGAGGCTCCGTTTCCCAGATCGCGCAGATGGCCGGCATGAAAGGCTTGGTCACCAACCCGGCCGGGGAAGTCATCGAACTTCCGGCCCGCGATTCCTTCAAGGAAGGCCTGAACGTTTTGGAATATTTCATCTCCACACACGGTTCCCGCAAAGGTATGACCGACACCGCTCTAAGAACCGCTGACGCAGGTTATCTGACCCGCCGTCTGGTGGACGTGGCGCAGGACATCGTGGTCAACGGCGATGACTGCGGCGCCACCCGCGGCCGCGTGATTACCCGGGCTTCCTCCGAAGCCATCGGCCGACCGTTGTCCCGCCGCATCTTCGGACGCGTCCTGGCATCAGATTGCAAGGACGCCGAAGGCAACGTCGTGGGTAAGGCCGGCGAGTTCGTGGATGACGTGCTGGCCGACAAGATCATGAAGTCGACCGCCTCCGAAGTGGAACTCAGGACCGTGCTGCGCTGCGGCTACGTGCGCGGCGTCTGCGCCAAGTGCTACGGCTACGATCTGGGCTTCAACCGCCCGGTCGTACCAGGCGCGGCAGTCGGCATCGTCGCGGCTCAGGCCATCGGCGAACCGGGCACACAGCTGACCATGAGAACTTTCCATACCGGCGGCGTGGCAGGCTTGGACATCACCCAAGGTCTTCCCCGCGTCGAAGAATTGCTGGAAGCCCGCGAACCGAAGGGGCAGGCCGGCATGTCGGAAATCACCGGGTTCGTCCGGTCGATCAAGAGCAACAACAAGGAATCGGTCATCCGGGTGGAAGCCAAGGATATCGCCAAGGATGAGTATCTGCTGGAAGGACCGAAACCCCAACTGAAGGACGGCGAGAGCGTCAATCAAGGCGATCCGCTTTACACCGATAACAAGGGCGAGACCATCAAGGCCAAGGCCACAGGCATCGTCCGGATCGAGGAGAACAAGCTGGTGGTGGTCCGCGAATCCGAAAACTACAAAGAATACGTGGTGCCGGCCGGCCTGGGCGTCATCGTCAAGGAAGGCGATTTGGTCAACAAGGGCCAGCCGATCACCGAAGGCAACCTCAACCTGAATCAGCTGTTCGAATTCCGGGGCATCGAGGAATGCCAGGACTACATCATCCGCGAAGTGCAGGCCATCTACGCCTCCCAGGGGCAGAACGTCAACGAGAAGCACATCGAAATCATCGTCCGGCAGATGTTCTCCAAGGTGCGCGTAAGCGATCCCGGGGACACCGACCTCCTGATCGGGGACCTGATCGACAAGTCCCGGCTGATGCTCGCCAACGCCAAGGTCGGCTCGGGCCGCCCGGCCCAGATCGAGCAGCTGCTGATGGGCATCACCAAGTCCTCCCTGAACACCGAATCGTTCCTCGCGGCCGCTTCCTTCCAGGAGACCACCCGGGTCCTGATCGAAGCCGCCATCACCTCCAAGACCGATTATCTGCGCGGACTTAAAGAAAATGTCATCATCGGCAAGCTGATTCCAGCGGGCACCGGCTACCGGTCGGAAGCCCTGGCGGAAAAGGAAGCCGACGAAGCCGCGGACAATTCCGCCGCACTGTAAGACCGAGAATTCAAAACCGCCCCTTTTGCAGGGGCGGTTTTTTGTCGGGCTTTTACAAAGTCCGCGTTTGGTCTATACTGGGAGCAGAACTTAAGGGAATTTTATGAACAACAAGTATATCCGCATCCTTATCCTTTTGATCGTTGCCGCTGCCATCATCTACTTCGTGCCGCAGAAGGCCAAGAGTCCGACAAACAGCAATAACAGCAAGCCTGCGGAAATCACGGATTTCAGGACCTGCGCCGACGCCGGCTTCCCGGTGCTTGAAACCATGCCTGCGCAATGCGCCGCTCCGGACGGCCGGGTGTTCGTGGACGATACCCAGGAGAGCGAAGTCGTGGTGGACTCTCCGACATTCGGGGCGACGGTTTCCAGTCCGTTAAGGATCTCGGGCCGGGCGCGGGGCAGCTGGTTTTTCGAGGCCAGCCTGCCGGCCACCCTCAAGGATGAAAACGGCAAAGTCCTGGCTCAATCTCCCATGCGTGCTCAGGGCGACTGGATGACCGGGGACTTCGTGAACTTTTCGGGTTCCCTGGAATTCGAACAGCCGGCCACCGAATACGGCGTGCTCATCATCGAAAAAGACAACCCGTCCGGCTTGCCGCAGAACGACGCGGCCTTCGTGGTCCCGGTCAAGTTCCGCTAAATTGCACAAAATAAAAACCCCGCCCTCAGGGCGGGGTTTTTTGTTTTATCAGTTCTTGACCGGCCAGACCTGTCCCATCAGCAATTCCTTATGGTTGAGCTGCCAGACCGCTTCCGTGACGAACGGCACGAACGGATGCAGAAGCTTCAGGCAGATTTCCAGCTCCTTTAGAAGCAGCGCCTGCCTGGAAGCGCGTTTGTCCGGATCGTTGAGCAGTTCCTTTGAATCTTCGATGATCCGGTCGGCCAGGGTGTGCCAGAGATAATGGTAGAGGTCCTCCGCGGCATGCGCGAAATCGAATTCTTCCATGCGCTTGGTGACCTGAACCGCCGTGTCCATCAGGCCGTCCAAGACCTTCTGGTCCGCCTCCGAAAGCTTGGGCTCCTGCTCCGGCTTGTAGTCCTCGGTCGCCTGCAGGATGAACCGGGCGACGTTCCATATCTTGTTGGCGAAGTTGCGGTAGCCGCGGATCTTCTCGTCGCTGATCACCGAATCGTTGCCGGGAAGGTTGCCGACCATCAGAGCCATGCGCAGGGCATCGACGCCGTACTTGTCCACCACGTCCACCGGATCGATGACGTTGCCCTTGGACTTGCTCATCTTCTGGCGGTTCTTGTCGCGGACCAGGCCGTGCAGGTAAACATGCTTGAACGGCGCTTTTCCGGTATTGTAGATGCCGAGCATCACCATGCGGGCGACCCAGAAGAACAGGATGTCGTAGGCGGTTTCCATCACCTGGGTGGGGTAGAAGGTCTCAAGGTCGGCCGGGGAATTGGCTTCCAGGGCCGCGTAAGGCCATTGCCCCGAAGAAAACCAAGTGTCGAAGGTGTCGGGGTCCTTTTCCAGCTTGGCGCCGGCGCATTTCGGGCAGGCCTTGATTTCGTCCTTGGTGTCTACAATCGTCTCGCCGCAGTCCGCGCAGTATTTGACGGGAATGGGGATGCCCCACCAGATCTGGCGGGAGATCGGCCAGTCGCGGATGGTGTCCATCCAGTGCATGAAGATCTTTTCGTAATGGTCGGGCAGGATCACGACGTCTTTGTCTAAGACGGCCTTGACCGCCATGTCCCGCAGGGAGGGCCGGCTGTCAGGCAAAGGCTTGGTCATGGCCACGTACCACTGCGGCACGATGATCGGCTCGATGACCGTACCGCACTTGTAGCAGAGTTGGACGTTGTGCTTGTAGTGCTCGTCGATCTTTTCCATCAGGCCCTGGTCGATCAGGTCCTGCACCACTTTCTCGCGCGCGTCCTTGACCTTGAGCCCGTGGTAGCGGCTGGCTGATTCCTGGTTGCCGAAAGCGCTCAGGTCCAGGCGGCCGTATTTGTCGATGACCGGCAGGGGACCGGGAATCTCGTCTTTGTGCTTTTGCCAGATTTCGAAGTCCACCGCGTCGTGGGCCGGAGTGACCTTGACCGCTCCCGTGCCGAAGTCCTTGTCCACGAGTTCGTCGCCGATAACCGTGATCTTGAATTTACCCAGCAGGCCTTCAGCCTCGACTTCCTGGCCTATGTATTGCCTGTAGCGCTCGTCTTCCGGATGGACGGCAATGGCGGTGTCGCCGAATTTGGTTTCCGGGCGGGTGGTGGCCAGGACGAAGGGTCCGTATTTGATGTAGTAGAGCTTGTCTTCACGTTCCTCGTACTTGGTTTCGAGATCGGAAAGGGCGGTCTGATGCTTGGTGCACCAGTTGGCGATGCGGTTGCCGCGGTAAACCAGGCCGTCATCGGCCATCTTCTTGAAGGTGCGGTAAACGATCTCGACGATGCGCGGGTCGAGCGTGAAGATGTTGCGCGACCAGTCGCAGGAGGCGCCCAGGCGCTTGATGCCTTCTTCCGTCACATGCTTGTTGTTCTGTACGAAGTCCCAGGCCTCTTTGTAGAATTCCTCGCGCTGCATCTTGAACCGCGAGCGGCCCTCTTTTTCCAGCTTCTTCTCGAACACCACCTGGGTCTCGAAACCGGCGTGGTCCGTGCCCGGCAGCCACAGGGTCTTCTTGCCGCGCATGCGCTGGTAGCGGATTATGATGTCCTCGACCGTCAGGAACAGGACGTGTCCCACGTGCAGGGGCGCGTTGGCGTTGGGGGGCGGCATGATGATGGTGTACGGCTCGCCCTCCAGGTTGTCGGGATTGAAATAGCCCGAAAGTTCCCAGAGCTTGTAGATGTCCTTCTCTTTGCTTTGGTCGTAAGCGGTTGGTATGTTTTGCATAAAAATTTAATAAAAAAACACCGGTTTGGTGTTCAAGATCCCCAAAATCATCGGGGAGTTACCATCTTGATTTTTTAGTCAGAAGCTGTTAGATTGCTTCTACTAAAACGCTTGATTGCCTAATTAACGGATAGGGGTCCGGCGGGTTCTACAATCAGCCTGGCGGCCGATCTCTTCCCGCGGCGCCTCGCATAAGGAGGAACAAAGTGACAGCTTTGCGTCGCCGTTCGTACCTGAATGTTACTCCAGAAAGCCGCTGGCGTCAATGTGCCAAGGCGGCCTTACCGGGGGGTTTATGGTGGCCAACGAGAACGTAAGACAGCACGCTGCGGCAGACGGAGACCAGACGGACGCTTCTCCGGGGCCGCCGGAGGCGCCGAGAAGGCGGGTAGACGAAGGTCCGCGTTCGCTTCCGGAGTTGATGGTTTGGGTCAATTCGCTGCCTCTCCCGCACCAACTGAAGGTGGAGATGCAGGAACGGATCAGCGGCTTATTCAACCGGCAGCGGCAGCTTTTGGAGGAATCCAAGGACGCCGGCATGCTGGCGATGGCCGAAGGATTCGCCGAACGGCTGAAGCGGACGCAGAGGAACGTCGAGGAAAGGGATGAGGTCATCAAGAAGATCACGAAGTACGCCGAGGACAAGATCGAAGAATTGGAGAGCCGGGTGAAGCTCGACTCGAAAACCAAGCTCTTCAACTTCGAACTGTTCCAGAGGCGCATGGTTGATTTCCTCGAGATGGATACCCGTTCCCATTGGTGCGTGATCGGCCTGGCCGATATCCGGCACTTCAAAGCCATTAACGACACCCTGGGCCACACGGTCGGCGATGCGGTGATCACGACCATCGCCGAGATCCTGAAAAGTCAGGCCCGTTCCGAGGACATAATCAGCCGCGGCGAGCAGGATCCTTCCGATCCCAAGCGCTTCGATCTGCATGCGCGGTTCGGAGGGGATGAGTTCTGTTTTCTGCTCGCCAACTTCAACAATCCGTCGGAAGCGGGGCGGGTGCTGGAAAGGTTCAGGCAGGCGGTCAAATCGCACGACTGGCCCGGGGTCCATCCCAACCTGCCGGAGGTCGAGATCTCGGTCGGCGCCGTCTGTCTCAAGATGCAGCCCGTCGGGGTCCGGCGGCTGGCGGCAAGTTCGGTGCAGAAGGAGATCATCACCGAAGCCGACCGGCTGATGTATCTGGCCAAAGAAGGAGGATCTGTTTCGGTCCGCTATGAACAATACGAGATCACGGCGCGCGGACTGGAGATGCTGAGTAACTGAAAAGTGAGCCATGACGGGGGCCGTGGCTCACTTTTTTATTTTGCCCAAGGTTTAAATTAAAGAGACAGGCTCGGTTCCGACCGGAACGCTTTGGCCTCGGCCTTGCCGGACTTAAGCCTGTAGTAGGCGGCCAGGCCGATCATGGCGGCATTGTCCGTGCAGTGCTCGATCTTAGGGATGGCGGCGGCGATTTTTTTGGCCTGCGCCAATTTCAGGAATTCCAGCCTGAGCATCCGGTTGGCCGCTACGCCGCCCCCCAAGAGGACGGTCTTGGGGCGGAATTCGTCGATCGCCTTCGAGAGCTTGCCGATCAGGGTCTCGATGATGGCGGCCTGCAGCGAGGCGGCAAAGTCAGCCTTAAGTGTCGGAGTCAACCGTCGGTGTTTCTGCGCCTCGTAGAGGACCGCGGTCTTAAGACCGGAGAAGCTGAAATCATAATTCGCTGCCTTCAACAGCGGCCGCGGGAAGGCGAAAGCGTCTTTCCGGCCCTGCTCGGCCAGGGCGCTGATTTTCGGTCCGCCGGGGTAACCGAGTCCCAGGAGTTTGGCGGTTTTGTCGAAGGCTTCCCCGGCGGCGTCGTCCAGGGTCTGGCCCACGATTTTAAGGCGGCCGTGGCCCGACATGAGCACGATCATGGTGTGGCCCCCGGAGACCACGAGCACCAAAGCCGGGAACCTGATCTTGTTTTCCGCGAATCCCGCGTAGATATGCGCTTCCAGGTGGTTGACGGGGATGAGGGGAAGGTTGGTGGCCGAGGAGAGGGCGCGGGCGGTGTCCACTCCCACCATGAGGGATGTGGCCAGTCCCGGGCCGTAGGTCACGGCTATGTGGGTGACGTCCGACAGTTTCCTGCCCGCATCCTTGAGCGCCAGTTTGATGGCGGGGATCATGGCGGGGATATGTTCGCGGGCGGCCACCTCCGGCACCACGCCGCCGAATTTGGCGTGCAGGTCGGCCTGTGACGCCACGATATTCGATTCGATTCGGCCGCCAGAAATCACCGCGGCCGAGGTTTCGTCGCAGCTTGATTCGATGGCCAGAATAGTCGGGTGCAAGCTTTTCATAAGGATAATATTATACCAATCTTCCGGGGATTTTTGAAGGGTCAGCCGAAGGTAAACGTGTAGGCCTTGAGCCCCTTTTCGGCTTCGAATTCCAAAAGGTGGGGCGCGTACTCCCGGCCATCGAACAGGGTGTAAAGCATGGAATCCTCAATGGCGACTTCGCCGGTTTCCTGCCTGTCCACCTTGACCTTTATGCGCACGGGCTTGAAGGTGCCGGACTCGGCCACCATGTGGACCTTGGCCGCATAGAAATTCAGCTTGACCCGGCCGGTGTCCGAGGCCAGTTCCGCGTACTCCGGCGAGAACCGCCAGACACCTTCGATGCCGAAGAAGTTCGGGGGCAGGTAAGGCGGCATCGCGAACGTTTTTTCCGTTAAGCCGGGGTCGCCGGGGTTGCCCAGCCATTGCAGCCGGCTTAAGCCCCAGTAGATCTCCGGAGTGGCCACGCGTCCGATGTGGGCCGGCTCGAATTTCAGGTCGTCCTCCGTCTTGTTCATGCCCAGGAGCTTGCGGATCGTTTCCTCTGTCTCGTCGTATCCGCCCTCGCCGAAATGTTCATGCACGATGTTGCCCTTCTGGTCGATCAGGTAGTGCGCCGGCCAATAGCGGTTGGCGTAGGCGTTCCAGGTGCCGAAATCCGGATCGAGCGCCACCGGGTATTCGATCCGCAGCCTTCTGATTGCCGTCTCCACGTTTTCGGGGCGCTTTTCGAATTCGAATTCCGGAGTGTGCACCCCCACGATGACCAGACCCTTGTCTGAATATGCCTTATGCCAGCGCCTCAGGTAAGGCATGGTCCGCAGGCAATTGACGCACGAGAAAGTCCAGAAGTCCACCAGCACGACCTTCCCCTGAAGTTCCTTCAAGGTCAGGGGTTTGGAATTGAACCAGTGCGTGATGCCCGTAAATTCCGGGGCGCGGGACAGGGATTTGAGTATCGGGAAAGTCATAGGGTAAGTATAAAGCATTTTTAAGGACAGCGGACCGCGATAAAACTACCCGGGGCTTGAGGCTCCGGGTAGTGATTCAGTCCTCCACTTTTTCTTTGGCTTTTTTGAAGGCTTCCTCGGCGTCCTTTTTGGCTTTCTTGGCATCCTCGTCGAGGTCCTCAAACGCGTCTTTAAAGGCCATAAGGTCTCCTTTCTCGTTAAGGGTTTTCGGGACAATTCTACGCCCAAAAGACCCATAGTAAATTGGGAATTGTCACAAGGCAGGGGCGGGGAAAAGGGCTTAAAAAGGCCTTCCCTAAGCCTCCGAATTCCGCTATAATACTGCGGCAAATATCCGTAATGCTTAAAAAGGAGACCGCGTGAAAATCGAGAAAAAAGAGGTTAATCCTCACCAGTTGGAATTCAACGTGCGGGTAAGCCGCGCCGAGGCCCTGCCCTACATGCAGAAGGCGGCCGGCCGCCTGTCCGCGACCCGGGAGTTCAAAGGCTTCCGGCCGGGCAAAGCCCCTTACGAGATGGTCAAGCGGGAATTCGGAGAAGACAAGATTCTGGCGGAAGCCCTGGACGACATCGTCAACGGCACCTTGGCCGAAGTCTTAAAGCAGGAGCCCGTCAATCCGTACGGCAAGATCGATCTGGATTTCCTGCCGGTCGCGGACGCCGACGAGGCGGCGGCCTACAAAGCGGTCATCAACCTGATTCCGAAAATAGTCTTGGGCGACTGGCAGAAGAACAAGGTCAAGAGGCAGCAGGTTTCGGTGGACGACAAGGAATTGGAGAAGGCTATTCGGGAACTGACGACCATGGTTTCGCCGGAAGAGCCCAAGGCGCCCGAAGCTGCCGCCGAAAAGAACGACAAGGTCATCGCCGATCTGGAAGTGCTGGTGGACGGCAAACTCATCGAAGGCGGCAAGGCCGAGAACTTCGCCGTGGTCATAGGCGAAGGCCGGATGATCCCGGGATTCGAGGACAAGCTTTTGGGGATCAAGCCGGGCGAGAAGCGGGAATTCACTCTCCCGTTCCCGGATAATTATCACGCCGAACATTTAAGCGGCAAGCCGGCCGATTTCAAGGTCAAGGCGCTGCAGATTCTCGCGAAAAAGGAAACGCCGTTGGACGACGAGATGGCCAAGAAGCTGGGCGCGGAAAATCTCCCCGATCTCAAGAATAAGCTTCGCGATAATATCGCGCGGGGCAAGCAGGAAGAGGAAGACGACCGCCTGGGCAACGCCGTGATCAAACAATTGGTGGACTCGGCGACTTTCGGCGAACTGCCGCCGGTGATGATCGACGACACGGTGGACGAAATGGTGCACGAGTTCGGGCACAACCTGCAGCACAGGGGACTGAGCCTGGAGTCCTTCCTCAAGACCTCCGGCAAGGACAAGGACCAGATCCGCAAGGAATTCGAGCCCAAGGCCGTGGACCGCATCAAGGCCAGCCTTGCCCTGATGCAGCTGGCGGAGGACGAGAACGTCACCATTGAAGCGAGCGAGATTGACGACGAGATCAAGCGCCAGGAGCAGGCCTACAGCAACAACCCCCACGCCTTAGACGACATCCGGGAGCCGGATTACCGCCGGTATCTGGCCAACAGCATGCTCAACCGCAAGGTCGTGGATTATCTCAAGGAAAAGCTGGTGGAGTAACGCATTGCATAAATATATTCAACAAAAAACCCGCCTAATTCAGGCGGGCTTTTTTTGGGCGTTTTTATTGGTTGTTGTCGAACTTGAAGGTGTTCAGGATCCCGTCCAGCCGGCTCTGCACCGCGGTCTTGTCCACGGCAGTCACTGTACCCGGCTCGTAGTTGCCGAGGTTGGAGGTGTGGATGGTCTCGTTGAGTTCGATGCAGGTTGCCTTCCCCACCCAGGTCCGGTAGATCGTGCTCTCGTAGAGGTTGCCCGCTCCGGCCCCTGTGTCCGTGCCCTTATAAAAGTCCGCACCGTTGATCCTTACCGGATCCTTGCCGAAGATGATCTTGGCGGGCCCTTGGGTTAGACAGGCGGCTTGGGTCTTGGCATAAGAGGCGCTTACGGAGAAGGCGGCGTCGCCGAAGTTGGTTTTGGGGTATTCGCCCCGGGCAAAGGCTACCTGCACGATTTTATCCTGCAGATTGGGGTAAGAAGGGGTGTTGAACACCATCTCTTTAGGGTAGGTGAATTCGAAGCCGTAGGTGCCGTTGCGGTAAACCTGGGTTTTGGCCTCTTCCTGCGGAGCAGGCGTCTGGCTGTTCTGCTGGGAGTTATTGTTCTGAGGCGGAGTCTGGGTTTGGGTGTTGTTGCAACCGGCGGCCAATAAGGCCAACGCCGCCAAGGGGATGAGTTTTTTCATTGGATGAAGATTAATCA